>CAZDYX010000049.1:3902-14227 GCA_964509775.1 uncultured Desulfobulbia bacterium
GTCAGAAGCCCGAGTTTCAGTGCCCTGGAAACCAGCAAGTCTTCATTACCGGTATAGTCGTACATTTTCCAGATTTCCCGTGCTGTCTTCTGGTGAAACTGATGAATATGGTCATTAAGTTCGAAGGCGTCGATCTTTTGGGCCTGCCAGTCGCCAAACTGTTCGTGCAGTTTCTGTAGTGCGCCGGCCAGTTCCCGTTCATGAGCAATTGCAGCAAGTTTTCGAAGTCTCTGACGCGTTGGTTTATTGTAAGTCCGCGACATTTCCAGTCCTACTTTCACCCTTTAAACTTCTCAATTCAGGAACCGGGTATCCATGCATCCCAGCCGATAGCAATTCCCACTTCGGGGAACTCTGTCATACCTTCATTCAGCCCCCGCCCGCTGTCGATGAACCCCATTTCTCATTACCAGTATGCCGGCTTGGCCAATATGTCCCGTATCTTCAAATCAAACATCTGGTTGGACGGCCGGGGAGAAATCAGGACAACCGTATCGGCACCTCTTCCAGTCCCGGCGACAGTCAAAACATCGTCTGGCGTAATCAATCCGGCATCTGAGGCCATCATGGCAATCTCAACGCAAACCTTTACCCCCTGGCAAAACATGCGAAGGACATTGGCGACAAGATCCTGTTGAGAAAACCCGAGTTTTTCACGAATGGCCGTACCGATATTTCTGAACGGCATGGTTCCGGTGCATACCTTAACCCCGTAAGATTCGAGTTCATTCCTTATCGCAGTAGTCATCTCCACCTGACCAGGCTCCTTGAAACCAACATTATGAGTGACAACGACGATGTTGATGTCCATATCCTTTAAAATTTTTGCCGCTTGGATTCCCGTGTCACCATATGTTGAGGCAATAACAACCTGCTTAATGGCGTATTGTCTTATTCCCTCCTGTAAGACTGCCAGGGCGGCATCTGTATTATCTCTACCGGGTTTGTTGAATAATGTACTCATGTTGAACCCCCTCAGAATGCGATTTTCATTAAATCAAAGCTTCGGAAACCATCGCCCTTTTCATAATCGTTTTTGTTTTATTGTTAAAACCCATGCTGATACCTAACAAACCCGGTCAACTTATTCGGAACGTTTCACCACACCCGGCACACCAGCCCTTTCAGGTATTCGGTTTCAGGAAGGGTCACAAGGATTGGATGGTCATTGGCCTGCCCGGATTTTTCAAGTATCTGCACCTCCCGGTCCGCCTCGAGCGAGGCGCTAAAAATAATTTTCTGAAAGAGATCCGGTGTGACCAGCCCGGAACAAGAGAAGGTGATCAGCACGCCGCCCGGCCGTAGGATGTTCATGGCTACGCGATTAATATCCTGATAACCGCGGCAGGCACGTTTGAGTTGGTTGTCGCTGGTGGCGAATTTGGGAGGATCGAGAATAACCGCGTCAAAGGTGCGGGCCTCGGTGCGGAAGCGGCGGAGTTCGGCAAAGACGTCGCCACGGATATACTCGACCGGAGCGGTTCGACCGGGGAAGGGGTTCAGTGTCTTATGTCGGCGGGCAAGTTCCAGTGCGGCTGCCGAACTCTCCAGGTGGGTGACTCCTTTAGCGCCTGCGGCCAGGGCATATATCCCGAAGGCCCCGGTGTAGGCAAAAGAGTTTAATACCTCCCGGCCGACTAGATAAGGCGCAACCTTGCGTCGGTTGTCGCGTTGGTCAAGATAAAAACCGGTCTTATGACCGTGTTTCATATCAACCAGGAAACGCAGGCCATGCTCGGAGATTTCCACGAGATCCGGCGGTTCCTCGCCGGCAAGCACCCCGCTTGCAAGCGGTAATCCTTCCTTGGTCCGTATCTCTGCATCGCTGCGGTTATAGATCCCCCGTGCCTCGGTTTGGATGATTTCTATGATCTCTTTTTGCCAGTGCTCCGCTCCCCGGCAGAGGAATTGGGTAACCAGCCAATCGTCGTAACGATCAATAATCAGACCGGGAAGACCGTCGCTTTCGCCATTGACCAGCCGGTAGGCCGTGGTGTTGACATCGTCTGCGAGCATGGCGCGGCCGGAAAAGGCGCGCTTTATGCGGCCCTGCCAGAAGTGCCGGTCAATTTCCTCCTCGCGGTTCCAGGTTAACAGGCGGACCACAATCTGCGACCGGGAGTTGAGCATTCCCCGTCCAAGCCAGATGCCGTTGGCAGTAACCACATCCACGACCCCGCCGTCGGCAGCATTGTCCGGCATGCGTACCACTGCGCCCGAATAGATCCAGGGATGGCGTTTTAGCACCGATTTTTCGCGTCCGGATTTGATGATAAGCTGGGGAAGCATTATGCGTTGGTTTATGGTGAAAATAGAATTCAGAATTCAGGAGTCAGGAGTCAGGAGTCAGAATTCGCCCTGAACATGCCCAGCTTGTCTTTATTTCCTTATTCTGACTCCTGAATTCTGAATTCCTTTTCATGATCTGGGGGTGATCTCTGATCATGAGTATTTATGGTGAAGAAGGGGGGCCCATGTTCTTTCCCGGCAAAATACCGAGATTATCTAGATAGGCGGCAATCTTTTTAAAATCATCCTGACGTAACGAGATGAATTTAACCCCCATACCGTCGTCGTCCCCGCCCCGCAACCTTACCCACCGCACCTGCGCCTCTGCCTCGACGGAATCCTCGGTGTCGGGAAGGTTAAACTCCAGATACAATGTATCTCCCACATTAAGGATGTGGTTTGTCTTCAGAAACAGGCCACCGACCCCAAGATCCACGGTAAAGGCGGTAATGAATTCATCCTCATCGGCAAACTTTACCTTTAACCGTTGTTGGGTCCTTCCTGATTGACGTTGTTCGACTTTCATCGTTTGTCCTCCATATGATTTACGTGGCTTTTCAAATTATGGGGAGATACTGAATGAGGCATGGTTCAATAGGTTCCACGTTCAAGGTTCCAGGTTTAGAGGATGGTGGCTTGCAGGAACCTAACCTTGAACTCTTGAACCGGGAACGTTGAACCATGTCCTGAATTATCATCCGGTCAGGTAAAAATGACCTTTAAAAACCGTCGCTTTCCAACCTTGAGCAGGAGATCTTTCTGCGGAATTACCGTACAATCAACATCCGTCACCCGTTCGCCGTTGATTGTTACCCCTCCTTGTTTGAACATCCGCCTTCCTTCAGAGGTGCTAGGAACAAGACCTGTATCCACGAGAAGTTTGGGGAGCCATATGGCATCCCCCTCTGCAGGGAGAAATTTTTCCGGGATGTTTTCCGGCAATCCATGGTGGCGGAATACCCGTTCAAAATTTTCTTCGGCCTTATGTGCCGCCTCCTGACCATGAAAACGGGCCGTCATCTCTGTGGCGAGCCTTTTTTTCACCTCCTTGGGATGGATTCCGCCGGCCTCTATCTCGGCCTTTAATGATTCGATCTCCGCGATGGGAAGGTCGCTCAGCAATTCATAGTAGCGAAACATCAACAGGTCGGAACACGACATGATCTTTCCGAAGATATTGTCGGCCGGCTCGGTGATGCCGATATAATTGCCCAGGGACTTGCTCATCTTATTGGTGCCGTCAAGCCCTTCCAGAAGGGGCATGGTTATTACGACCTGGGGTTCCTGACCCCAGGCCCGCTGCAGGTCACGTCCCATAAGCAGGTTAAAACGCTGATCCGTCCCCCCTAGTTCCACGTCCGCCTGCAAGGCGACCGAATCATACCCCTGGATGAGCGGATAGAGAAACTCGTGGATACTGATGGGCTGTTCCCTTTCAAAGCGAAGCTTGAAATCCTCCCGCTCGAGCATGCGCGCCACGGTGAGCTGGGAGGCAAGCCTCACAAAATCAGAGGCAGTAAGGTTTGTAAGCCAGGCGCTGTTAAAGACCACCGAGGTCTTTTCCGGATCTAAGATCTTAAAGATCTGTTCTTTGTAGGTTTCGGCATTTATTGCCACATCAACCCGGGACAAGGGCTTTCTGGTCTCGGATTTGCCGGTGGGGTCTCCGATCATGCCGGTAAAATCGCCGATCAGGAAGATCACCTCATGGCCAAGTTCCTGAAACTGCCTCATCTTTTGGATGAGGACGGTGTGTCCCAGATGAAGATCAGGGGCCGTGGGATCAAAGCCGGCCTTGATCTTTAAGGGGATACCGGTGGTCCGGGATCTCCCTAATTTTACGGCCAGTTCATCCCTGCCGATGAGCTCAACTGCACCCCGTTCAAGGAGGGCGATCTGTTCGTCTATGAAGCGAGCGCTCATGTGGTCTCCCAAACTTTGTTGTTACGTAACTACTCAGGTTGGTTAGGTTGTTTAGACTGTAGTCTGTTAGGACTGCGCAAAGAACAAATCAATGACCCTCCTCCCTATCCACCTAAACACCTACAGACTATCCACCTGAGTAGTTACGTTGTTACTTGGCATATTCAACCGACCGTGTCTCCCGGATCACGGTAATCCGGATCTGGCCGGGATAGGTAAGTTCCTTTTCAATTTTTTTGGCAATATCCCGGGAAAGGAGCACGGCCTCCGTATCCGTGATCTTCTCGCTGTTGACCACGATCCGGAGATCACGACCGGCCTGAATGGCATAGGCCTTATCAACCCCTTTGAAACTGTAGGCGATCCGTTCCAGCTCCTCAAGGCGTTTGACATAGGTCTCAAGCATCTCCTTTCTCGCCCCTGGTCTGGCCCCGGAAAGGGCATCTGCCGCCTGGACCAGCACATCCAGTATCCCTTCCGGCGAAATATCCTCATGGTGGGCGGCGATGGCATGGACCACCTTTGCCGATTCACCATATCTTTTGGCCAGGTCGGCACCTATAACAGCGTGGGAGCCTTCTACCTCATGATCCACGGCCTTACCGATATCATGGAATAGACCTGCCCGCTTGGCCTGTTTAATATTGATCCCAAGTTCTGCGGCCATGATCCCGCACAAAAAGGCCACCTCAATGGAATGTTGCAGTACGTTCTGGCCGTAGCTGGTCCGGAATTTGAGCCGGCCCAACAACTTGACCACTTCCAAATTCACGCCGTGCACCCCCACGTCAAATGTGGCCTGTTCGCCAGCCTCCCGGAGGAGGACATCCATCTCCTCGGACACCTTTTCCACGACCTCCTCAATGCGGCCGGGGTGAATGCGACCGTCTGAGATCAGCCGTTCGAGAGAAAGTCTGGCCACCTCCCGTCTGACCGGATTAAAGCCGGAGATAATAACCGCCTCCGGGGTGTCATCAATAATGATATCCACGCCGGTCGCCGCCTCAATGGCCCGAATGTTTCTCCCCTCACGACCGATGATCCTTCCCTTCATCTCGTCGTTGGGCAGGGCTACCACGGATACCGTCTTTTCCGCGACATAATCCCCGGCATACCGCATGATGGCGAGGGAAAGAATGTCCTTTGCCTTCCGGTCAGCCTGGATCCTGGTTTCATTTTCTATCCGCACCAGGATCTTGGCCGCTTCGAGCCGGGCCTCACCCTCTACCTGCTCGAGGAGCAGCCTTTTTGCCTCCTCTTTGGAAATTCCGGCGACCCTTTCCAATTCCAAGGCCTGTTGCTCAATAAGGGACTGAACCTTTTTTTTCTGCTCCGTCAGTTCTCCCTCCTGTCGGCCAAAGGATTGTTCCCTTTTTAATAGTTCCATTTCCCGTTGGTCCAGGAGATCTATCTTACGTTCAATCTGGTCAAGTTTCTGGCTTAACCGTTTTTCTTTTTCCTGGGCCTCAGCAGTGCGGTCTTTAATCTCCTTTTCTGTCTCGATTTTTAACTGATAGGCCTCATCCTTTCCCTGTACCAGTGCCTCTTTTTTTATCCTTTCCGCCTCTTGCAAGGCATCTTCGATCAGCTTGCTGGCCTGTTCATCAAGGTTTTGTCCCCGGGCCTCCATGATTCTCTTCCGGAAATAAAAACCAAGCGCAACCCCCAAGAGCGTTGCCAGAATAAATAGTATGGTTACGGGTATGGATATGTTCACGGAGAATTCCTCCTTTTGGAATTGCCCCTCGTTTAAAATTTGGCCGTATTCTTTTCATGAAAAGAATTGTGACCCTTTCATCAGACGTCACGAAGGGGTAAAAGGGTAAAGATGAAAAAACACCCGACAAAGGAGGAGATGCAGGAGGGAAGATGGGAAATATTTTCAGGAAAGAAAAATACTACCCAATAAGTAAGACAGACACCCCGATTACTGAAAAAGGGTGGTGATGGACACGTTTAGGTTCACAAAAAAATCGGGATCGAAAATATGTGCGAATTCCTTTATAACGTTGTTTCTGTCAACGTGGCCATCCATTACCCTGTTAATAGACAGGATATTCTATTTCGAAGTTGCCTCGTTGGACATATTACTCTATTGTTACCCGATTCTCTCAGGAGAAGCATTTTTACGGTCCGTACCGATCCTTTCCAGGCCTTCATAAGCTATATCAACTTATTCTTAAAGCAGGGAATTCCACCCCGATCTTTTCTTGGCGGCTAGGTGCATCTTGCCTTTTTCTCCAAAGACATTAAATCTCCCTCGAGGAGTGATTTCCTGCCCGCTCTACCTGTTTTTGTCGCGTTGTTTTTTTATGTTAAAGGTACCCCACAAGACGGGTACTCCAGTTTATCCAAACTCCCCCCGCCATTGCCGTGTAGTAGCGATGTTTGAACCTAACCAAGGTTAGGTGGGCGCCTTATGTATTCCTCAAGCCATCTCCTTGCGGGGACTCGCTTTCAGAATACAGAGAAGGCTCCCTTACTATTGATGTTGGCTCAAAACAATAGTACTACTATCACAAACACGGCAGGGGGAAATCATTCTATATCAGACTGTATTCTCAATTTTTTTGGTGACGTTTTCTACCCAGATATCAACTGTCCTTTTATATTTCTCAAAATCCTTCTTTAATCGTATATATTCACCTGCCAGATTGACCGACGCCAGAATGGCCATCTTGTCAATTGGTTGCAATCTTTTCGCCCCAACAGCATGGGCCTCGACCTGGGCCTTCACCAGTTGGAGAATCTCTTGTACCTCTTCTTCCGGTGCATCCGTCCGCAAGGGGTATTCATACCCCAAAACTTCAAGCCTGACCACTCTTTCCACGCACCACATATCCCACCCCTTGAAATGGGGTACTAATGTTCATGATCAGAGATAACCCCCAGATCATGAAAAGGAATTCAGAAGTCAGGAGTCAGAATACAGAAGTAAAGACAAGATAGGAATGTTCAGGGCGAATTCTGACTCCTGACTCCTGACTCCTGGATTCTATTTTCACGGTAAATCATTCGCCGGAAATCGAAAATAGGGGAGGCATCTCAGGACCATGTGGACGTCCGGTTGAACCCTCAGGAATAGAAGGTTGTACGTCGTCGGGCCCAATGCCCTTTTCTTTTTCCCACTCCTCCAGCTTTTCAATCAGACCTGATACGCGATTATACACTACCTTCTTGTTATCCTGTAACGTAGTATTTTTTTCATTCAGGTCCGCAAGTTCTCGTTCCCTGTGCATCAATTTGTCTGATAAGACCTTGTTTTCGCCACGGAGTTCTCGGCAGTTCGTGAGCAGATTCTCGATATATTGTTCAAGCCTTGCGAGGGCCTCTACATTTTCCATTGATACAATATTCTCCTTTTCCAAAAAAAGGGTAACCTCATTTATTAGGTAACTACTCAGGTTGTTTAGTCTGTAGTCTGTTAGGGGCAGAGCAACGAACGTATCAGACACGAATAGGATCTCATCAGCAAGTTCAAATGCTCTGAACTTAGCGTAATTTTGAATTTTTCTTCTTTACCTATTCACCTTATCACCTTAACACCTACAGACTATCAACCTGAGTAGTTACTTTATTAGTTAGAAAATTATCGTAAATTCGATTGTAATATACTCGCACCGGAAAAACAAAGTCAAGGGGTTTCTCTAGGCCAAAAAATGATGAGAATAATTTCAGCTTAATGAATAACTTATTGATAATATTTATTTTTTTGTTGCTAATTTGTTGTTAACATAATCAGCCCAAAATCACTTCTCCCGGCCTTTCATCTGATGGTATGGGGGGCGATGTTCCTGCGTCCTTGAAGGATTTTGTTTGCGACTTCAAGCTCCACCGGTGAATTGACCCCCAAGACCTCGACGGCCTCCCGACATTCATATCTGTCCACCTTCGCCTTGGCAGCGACGGCCTTTTCCACCACGTCAGTGAGGTATATCTCTCCCTGGCTGTTATTCGAGCCCACCTGTTTTAAGGCTGAAAAGAGGAAATCGACATCAGCGCAATAGATCCCGGCATTTATGACCTTGATGCGTCTTTCATCGGCAGTGGTATCCCGTTCCTCCACAATCCGGAGGACCCCTCCTTCCTCATCCAAGATAATCCGGCCGTAGTGCGTCGGATCATCAAGGGTGGTGGTCATAATTGTCAGGGAAGGACGCTTTTGCCGGTGTTGGGCCAACATCCTTGCCAGGGTCTCGGATCTTATTAGGGGAATGTCGCCACAGATAATGAGCGCAGTGCCATGGAAATCGGCCAGAACCGACTCGGCCGCGAGCACAGCATGGCCGGTTCCCATTTGTTCTCTTTGGATGGCCAGAATCACGTCATGGTATTGCAACGCCTCCGTCATTCGTTCCTTCTGGTGTCCCACCACAACAACGGTCCTTTCGATTTTGAGGCCTTGCAGGGCATCAAGGACGTGAAATATCATGGGAACAGACAATACCGGGTGTAATACCTTGACCAGTTCCGACTTCATTCTCGTTCCTTTGCCGGCCGCCAACACGATTGCACATACGGGATCCTGATTCATGCCCGCCCATCCCTCTTTGAACATGGTTCAATAGGTTCCACGTTCAAGGTTCCAGGTTTAGAGGATGGTGGCTTGCAGGAACCTAACCTTGAACCCTTGAACCGGGAACGTTGAACCATGCCCTTGTATTTATGGTTTGACAAGTAGTGCCGACACCATATAATCAGATTTCATCCATTTCCTCAACAATAACCCCAATAAGCGGTGAGTTGTTTCCTCTAGGCCCATTGTTACCGTGAAAATAGAATTCAGGAGTCAGGAGTCAGGAGTCAGAATTCAGAATTTGCCCTGAACAGCCCCTTAGGGGCATATGGCCATACGCCCCTACCGTATTCTGACTCCTGACTTCTGAATTCTGAATTCCTTTTCATGATCCGGGGGTGATCGCTGATCATGAGCGTTAGCAAGGAGCGTTTTATGGAGTGCAAAAAAGAGCAGACGATTAAATCCTGTGGCTGCAGTTACGACCCCTGCCCCAGAAAAGGAATCTGCTGTGAATGTCTGAAATACCACCTGCAAAAGCGAGAACTTCCCGGATGCTGTTTTTCCAAAGAAGCAGAAAAGACCTTTGATCGCTCTTTCGAACATTTTGCCAGGCTGGTGGCTAAACAAGGGCTCTAGAGAGACTCGCGCAATCCATGGCGATTTCGCCAGTGACAACTGGCCAACAGATTATCCTGCCCGATGGACGGCGACTTGGCTTTGCCGAGTATGGAATTCGCGCCGGGATACCCATTTTTTACTTCCACGGATGCCCTGGGTCCAGACTTGATGCCTTGCTTGTCGAACCGGTTGCAAAACGTTTCGGGGTCCGGCTTATTGCATTGGATCGACCCGGCTTCGGCATCTCTGATTATCAAGAGGAACGAACCATCGGGAAGTGGCCTTTTGACGTCTCCTTCCTGGCGGATGCATTGGCTGTCGGCCGCTTTGCGGTGCTGGGTATCTCCGCCGGGGGACCGTATGCCGCGGCCTGCGCAAGTCTCATTCCGCATCGCCTGACCGCCGTCGGGATAGTTTGCGGTGTTGCCCCTCCTGGGATGCCAGGGCCAGGTAAGGGGATGGCATGGCGCATTCGTGCCGCCTTATACCTCGGACGTCATGTACCTCTCTTCATGCGACTCATTTGTGGGGCGATCGGGTGGTATCTTGTTCATTTCCCCGAAGGGGCCTTGACCGTTATCACTGCGGTGGCATGTCCGGCGGACAAGGAGGTCCTCTGCGGCCAACCAACCAGGTCCATTATTGCCCATTCCTTTAAGGAGGCCGTGCGGAATGGGAGCTCCGGCGTGATGCGGGACCTTTATCTGCTTACCCATCCCTGGGGATTCCGGCTGGAGACGATCCCCATCATGGTACAGCTCTGGCAAGGGGAACTCGATGTGACGGTGCCATCCGGGATGGCTCGGTATCTGGCCGGATTGATCCCTAGATGCAAGGTGACCTATTATCCCCAAGATGGTCATTTTTCTCTCCCCGTCAATCATATAGAGGAAATCATCCACGGTCTCATTCCGAAAAAAAAAGGGCTCATCGCGGATTAGTGGGAAGATGGCAAACGAATGGTGCGCATAGCGCA
>CAZDYX010000050.1:0-2792 GCA_964509775.1 uncultured Desulfobulbia bacterium
GATGGCCAATATCCCCATGGGGCTGCTTTTTAAAAAGCTTCTGGTGGTGGCGCCGTTCGCCTTTTTTATCGGGATAGCAAATCCCTTCCTTGATCGGGCTGTCCTTCTCAATGTGGGGCCGATCGCGGTTTCCGGCGGCTGGATATCTTTTGCCTCCATCATGCTCCGCTTTGTCCTCACCGTAAGCTCGGCCCTTATTCTGATCGCCACCACCGGCGTCATGGGGGTGTGTCTGGCCCTTGAACGGCTTAAGGTCCCGCAAATCATGTGTGTTCAGTTGTTACTGCTCTACCGTTATCTCTTCGTATTGATCGATGAGGCCACGCGCCTGGTGCGGGCTCGGGCCTTACGCTCTTTTTCCAACCGGGGTATGGGAATAACGGTGACCGGGAATATGATCGGGTATCTCTTGCTGCGCACCCTTAATCGGGCCCGGCGCATCTATCTTGCCATGCTCTGTCGGGGGTTTGACGGCGAAATTCGCCTTCTGCGGCAGATGCGAATGAGGCCGCTGGATGGTATCTATATCTTGGGATGGGCCACGGCCTTTGTTGTCATGCGCATCTATGATTTATCTCAACTCGCAGGAAGGTTTATTACCGGACTTTTCACATGAGTCGTGACTGCTCAGGTTGTTTAGACCGTAGTCTATTAGGGCTGGGTAAAGAACTATTAAATGCTCCCAGTAACTTTACTGGTTCAAATGATCCGAGCCATGTATGATCTTGCACGGTTTTTTTCTATCCACCTAAATGCCTACAGACTATCCACCTGAGCAGTTACCATGAGTCATCATATCGTTGAAGTCAAAGATCTCAAATATTGTTATCCGGACGGAAACAAGGCCTTAGACGGCATCTCCTTTCGGATCACCCACGGTGAATCGGTGACGGTGGTAGGCGCCAATGGAGCGGGAAAATCTACCCTGCTGCTTCACCTTAACGGCTATCTCGTCCCTTCCGAGGGATTGGTGCGGATCGGGGATTTCCCGGTGAGAAAGGAGACGCTGCAAAGTATCCGCCGGAGCGTGGGGATGGTTTTTCAGGACCCTGATGACCAACTCTTTATGCCCACGGTTCGGGATGATGTAGCCTTCGGACCCTTGAACCTGGGACTGCCCGTGGAAGTGGTCGAACAAAGGGTGGATGAGGCCCTAGCCACGGTGGGGGCACTCCATCTTGCGGACCGGCCGCCCTACAGATTGTCCGGGGGGGAAAAGAGGGCGGTGGCCATTGCCACGGTGCTGGCCATGTCCCCTGATATCCTGGTGCTGGACGAACCCTCTGCCAATCTTGATCCCCGGGCTAGAAAGAGATTGATTGCCCTTCTTGCCTCCTTCATGCACACCAAGATCATCGCCACCCACGATCTCGATATGGCGGTTTCTCTTTGTCCGCGGACGATCGTCCTTGCCAATGGCCGCCTCATGGCTGATGGTCCCACCAGGGAGATCTTTAAAGACGAAAAACTCCTGGATCAATGCCATCTTGAAAAGCCCCTTGGTATGCAGGGCTGCCCGGTATGCGGTAAGCCCCGTCCTGGAATTCCCCTTTCATAAAGGAAGATAAGGGGCTTCTCGCATCATGCCATATACACCAATCATCGGTACCCTTGGTTATATCCTCTCGCCGGACCGTAAACAGGTCCTCCTGGTCCACCGAATCGCCCGGGAAAACGACACCCACTATCGAAAATATAACGGTCTGGGCGGCAAGATGCGGCCCGATGAGGATGTGGTTACCTGTATGCGCCGGGAGATCCGGGAAGAGGCGGGAATAGAATGTGAGAAAATAATCCTGCGCGGCACCATTAACTGGACCGGCTTTGGTGGTCATGAAGAGGACTGGCTTGGTTTTATCTTTCGGATCGAAAGGTTTTCGGGCACGCCCCGCAGGAGCAATGAGGAAGGAGATCTTGTCTGGATGCCGATCGGCGAACTGGCGAACCTACCTATGTGGGAGGGGGACCGCTTTTTCCTGCCCCTGGTCTTTGACAATGACCCCCGGCCTTTTCACGGCTATATGCCCTATAAGGATGGGGCACCCCTTTCCTGGAGTTATGTGCGGATTTAATCGTCCTTTGAAGGGCCGAGAAAAATGGCCAGAGGGATAACGTGTAATTGTCGGGAGATGCTCCGGGTCTGGCCCAGGGTCCAGCGCAAACTTGTCAGGCCTTTCGGCAGGTGTCGTGCGATCGTGGAGACGAGACCGGACAGATCAATGACCGGATGGACGGCAAATACCTTGGGCAGCCCATAAGTGAGGTTGCAGGCAAGACACTTGCCGAAAACCTCATGGAGTTGGAATTCAAAGTGGAGGGTCATGTCGTCCGGGTTCCATTTCTCGAAGCGCACGGAAATCGTAAAGGCCCCTTCGTCTGCATTCCCATAGAGGGCGGCAAAGAATTGTCCGGTTTTTTCAGGAGGGAAGATGGAATTCATCACCTCCTCCCGGAAAAGATGGGCAAAATCAGGAATGGTATGTCGTAGTGTATTCATAATCTTAAGGATAATAACCCATTTTAGGAAGACTATGCAAGAAAGAAAGGGCTTCCCTCTTCTTCCCGTCTGGCTGAAACAGTATCCTTCCGAACTTTTAGAAGGAATTACCGAACTTGCCATACAGCACGGAAAAAAGTTGTTTTTTGCCGGTTGCAAACCATATGCCACCGCTGTAAAGCCGCGTAAATTTATATGAAGGCCGCGATAGGATATTGTCATCAGTGCGGCGCGCATATTTTATTTCTGTTATTTTTGCTTTCGTTAAGTCGCCGCCATCGCTAATATAATTAAG
>CAZDYX010000050.1:2802-8490 GCA_964509775.1 uncultured Desulfobulbia bacterium
CCGGCGGGGTGGTGCGGGACTGGCTGCTCGGGGTAAATCCCAAGGATCTTGACTTTGTGGTATCATCCCATGCGGTCCCCATGGCCAGAAAATTGGCTGCAGTTCTCGGCGGTACCTATGTGGCCCTGCATGAACAGGAAGGAGTGGCCAGGGTAGTCTGGCATGACCTCACGGTGGACCTCAGTGAATTCCGGAAGGGAAGCCGCTCTATTGAGGACGATCTGCTGCAGCGGGATTTTACCATCAATGCCATGGCCATCCCCTTTGCCCCGCTATCGCAGGTACCGTTTTCTTCAGCCCTGATAATTGATCCCACCGGTGGGCAGGAGGATCTGCGCCGGGGTGTTGTCCGCGCTTGTCGCCAAGGGGTGTTTCTTGAAGATCCCTTACGTTTACTGCGGGCCTTCCGCTTTGTTGCCGCTCTTGGTTTCCGCCTGGATCGACTCACAGAACAGTCGATTGGCCAACAGGTCTCAATGCTTGGGAACGTGGCCGCAGAACGGATACACTATGAACTCGACCTTATCATGGCCTCCTGTCGAGCAGGTGCGGTTATCCGCCAACTCGACGAATCAGGGATCCTCGGACAGCTTTTCCCGGAGCTTAAGAAAGGTCAAGGACTCAACCAACCGGCAAGCCATCATCTTGATGTCTTTTCCCACAACCTTGAGGCCCTTTCCTGCCTGGAAGAGGTAATACGGTCTCCACACCGTTTTTTTCCCCAACAGGCAGGGCCCTTGGACCGCTATTGTGCTGACCCGAAGACCACAACCTTGCTCAAATGGGCCGCCATCTTTCATGATCTCGGCAAGCCCTATACCGCAAAAATAATATCTGACCGGACAACCTTTTATGGCCATGATCGGGTGGGAGGTGAGGTCTTTGCGAGGATTGCGGACCGGCTGAAGTGGAGCCGGAGTGATGCCGGGAGGGTGGAGAGGTTTATTGGCCTTCATATGTGGCCATTTCACCTGAATAATGCGCGAAAAAAGGCCGGACTCACCGGACGGGCATGTCTGCGATTGGTTAAAAGATTGGCAGATGACCTGCCAGGTCTTTTTCTTCTCGCCATGGCCGACAGCCTGGCGGGCAGGGGTCCGAAAAAGCCGAAAAATATGGAACAGGATCTTGCCCGTCTTTACGACGAGATCGACAAGGTTGTTCAAGAAAGGATACGACCGATATTGGAACAGCCAAGGCTTCTCTCCGGCCATGACCTCATAGAGGTCTTTGGCCTGATCCCGGGGCCGCATTTTGCAAAAATCCTTACCGGGTTGGAGCAGGCCCAGGTAACAGAAGAAGTTGCAACCCGCCAGGATGCATTATCCTGGGTGGCAGGGTATCTTGCAAGAGGAAGGATATGCTAAGCTGCTCACCCTCACAAATTGCGCTCTTAGAACCCTCACCCCAGCTCCCAAAGGGAGAGGGGGTAAAAGAAAAGCGCAAATTATGCCCGTGTGCAGAATAAGTTTGATGCATCTCATCATCGTGTTATCTTTTGTCGCACCTCAATCGTAAAATCCTCAACTTAGCCCTGCGACGCCTGCGGTTTTGTGCCGCGAAGCAAATGCCCTTGGGGTACTCAATCGGCGCGACAAAATTCGACCAAAAATCTGAGCTCCTACTGCCGCTTTACCACATGGCTCCAAATGGAGAGTCTTGATCTCAATGCTAAGTTTCTCGGCAAGCAGCTCAATCTTATGGCTAACTTGGCAAACAGCTACCGGGCCAAGGTAACATCGAACGCTTGGAAGCAACTGGCTGCCATTCTGCAGGATAAAAATCCGTTTTTGAAAATCATCATTAACGAAGATCAGAAACTTGACTTACTGCTTCTACGTCTTAAAGAGCTGATCACCGCCAACTTGGAGACATCTTAAATTGCGAATTCCATGGGAAGAACTTCTGGGACGCCGCACTAGCGGTTGTTTTTTATCCGCACAGGTCGAAAATATTCATGGTATAGTGTGCATGGCCCAGGATATAATGGCGCGCAAGTGCGCGGAAAATGAGCTCATAAAGGCCCGTTATGCTGCCGAGGAGGCCAATCGGCTGAAGTCGGAATTTTTGGCGAACATGAGCCATGAGATCAGGACCCCGATGAACGGGGTGATAGGCATGACAACGCTAGCGCTCGATACCGATCTGACCGAAGAGCAGCGCGATTACCTGGAGGCGGTGCAGAAAAGCGCCCATTCGCTGCTCAACATAATCAACGATCTCCTTGATTTTTCGAAGATCGAGGCCGGAAAGCTGTCCCTCGACATCATAGAATTCAACTTGCGTCATACCGCCGAAGGGGTGGCAGATACCCTGGCGCCCCAGGCCGATGGCAAGGGACTGGAACTGGCCTGTATTATAAATCCGGAGGTGCCTTCTCTCCTGCTGGGCGATTCCGGCTGGATAAGGCAGATCCTGCTGAATCTTGGCAATAATGCGATAAAGTTCACCCAAGAGGGTGAGCTGACAATACGGGGGGAACTTATCGAAGAAACCGAAGAAAAGGCCGCAATCCGTTTTTTCGTGGCCGATACCGGCATCGGCATCCCGGCCGACAAACAGGAGGCGATATTCAACGATTTTACCCAGGCGGACGGCTCGACCACCCGAATGTACGGGGGCACCGGACTCGGTCTTTCCATTTCAAAGAAGTTGGTCGAGGTCATGGGCGGACGTATCGGTGTTAAGAGCGAGCCTGGCAAGGGCAGCGAATTCTGGTTCTCGGTGGAATTGCAGAAGCAGAAAGAGGCGGCGGCGGCAATGGCCTGTCCAACCGACCTGAATGGGATGAGAGTACTGATCGCCGACGACAACGAGACTAACCGGAAGATACTTCTGAAGATGCTCGAGGGTTTCGGGTGCGATGCAGAGGCCGTGGACAGCGGCCCTGCGGCGGTGCAACAACTGCGGGAGGCTGCTGCTGCCGGGAAGCCCTTCAAGGTCCTGATTCTCGACATGCAGATGCCGGGGATGGATGGGTTCGAGGCTACCAGGGTGATTCGGGAAAGGGAGCAGGGGAAAAAACACCGGGTCATCGTCGCAATGACCGCCCATGCCTTGGAAGGGGATCGGGATCGTTGTATCGAAGGAGGCATGGATGATTATATATCGAAGCCGATCAACCCTAAAGAGATGTTCCGGGTGATCGACAAGTGGACCAAGTGGGATAATGAGCAATAGGGACTGTCACCTTTGTCCGTGGTCTGCACCGGAGCGAAAACTATCGCTACTTTCCATAAACACAGCGCGGCTAGCCGCAACCAAAACTACCCGGAATCCTTACTGTATCAAGGTGTTCCGGAAAAATTTGCGCGAGCCGCGAAGATTTTTGGGGTTAGTAGTACAGATAGCGTAAGGGTCTTACGTGCTCGGGCTTCAGCCGCTGGCGCGTCTGGAGTTTATGCCCGAACGGGTGCTGCCTGCGCCCGCAGCCCTGTCTTTATTGATCACCCCAAACCCCTCGAAGGGGTTCATGGTACGCGGCTTCCACCCGGCCCTGCCGGGCTGTCATAAAGCGTGCAACAAATTTCACGGTTCTTCGGGCGCATAAGGTCGCCTATGTTTAGCGGCTTTGTCCCACTTTCCCCGCAGCATCGACACCATTTTCTATGAGCAACTACGCAATGGCCGCTCCGCGCCCTCCTATGGACGTAGCGCCAGGTCCGGCGTGCTGGTGGCAATTTGAAAGGCGCAACATGTGGCTGTTTAAAGTATGCGTTGACTACTATCATGCCCCTTGCTAAATTCCTCTTACAGGAGAACAACCATGCAAAAAATCAGCAAAGCGGTTTGCGAAGACGGCGTCATAAAACCTTTGCCGCAAGGCCATTTTAATTTCGAGCGGATTGGGCATACTATGAGCAAAAGGTGAGTTATGCTGGAGATGGAAGAGAATACAACAGCCAAGAGAACGCATCTGGGTATTTCCTTGCCTGACGGCGTGCTCCAGCGTTTCAGGGAAATCATCCGCCAGGAGGGCGAGTCAATGCCGATGCTCTTTGTTCAGTTCATGGCCAACTACGTACGCTTCATGGACAAAGGCTTTCTTTGCCCTCTCTCTCAAGAAATACAAGAGCAGAAAAAAAGGCAGATTTCGATCGTTGTCAGACAGGAGTTGTGTAATGAGTTTTTAGCTAAAATTAAGTTGGAAGAGGTAAAAAAATCGCACCTTTTTATTCAATTTGTCATCAACTACGTTAACTTTATGGACAGCCGCCCGAAAAAGGTGCCAGAGAAATACGAGATGCAATCTCGGTGAACCACACCTTCGTCGGCCATGCTGGTTGGAGTACGGCATCAAATATGGACTGCTCTGCATTGTCACGAATCATATCCGAAGGGCTTGAGTCACTGTACAAGCCTGCACGGACGGTGTTGATCCATTATTACGGACTTACCGGCGTCGAACGTATGTCCTATACGGCCATAGGGCAGGAGTTGCTCGATGTTCCCCGAAGCATGGCGATGCAGCTCGAAAAAAAAGGGGTGAATCAGCTCCGCAGGCCAGCCATTGTCAAGTCTCTTAAGGAAGAGCTGGAGCGGTTGGATGGAGAAATATGGGATGCTGTTTCCGAGCCTGTAACGGGCGCTGCCCGAACAGTCAGCAAGAACGAGTCGCTTCTGAGGCTCCAGAATCGGCTCCCGGCCGAGATTGTCCTTGCTCAGCACGTTCTTTACGGTGAGCTCGAGGCATGGCTGTCAGAAAAGGCATCTTCTTCCTCCATCGCCTGGTTTCGCAGCCCCTGGCCCAGTGACCAAGTCTTGGACGCCGTGGCCCGCCTTGACGAAGCATGCCGAACAACGTGCTTACCTATCCGGAGCCACCAGCTTGTGGAACGATTCTCGATTGACACCGATATGCTGCCGCTCGTCGTCTTACTGAGCGAGATGTCGTGGGCCTTGTATGATGGCTATGTGGCAGAGAAGCCCCTTTCCGGCAGTGCGCTCCGGGCGATACGGTTGCACCTGCTTCTCTGCCACCAGCATGCGTCCGGGGCTGCACCGGATCAATTGGCTCGGGATTACAACCATCTGTATACGGAAACCGAGATCACGAGTGAAATTGCACAATCGGTGATGACCGAACGTCCCCACCTGTTCGGACAGAAGGATGCCGGAAAGTGGAATGGCATGCACAGGCAAGAAACCTTTCCGGTGCGAACTGAGCCAGGTCCGAGGCCATATTATTTCGAGAGGCCGTGGGAAGAGATGACGGCGGCTGACCTCATCAGAGAAATTTTGGAGTGCAGGGGAATAACCAGGCTTGCCGACCTCCTGCGGCTGGCACGCCCGAAGATCGCGGGGCGGCTGTCGTTGTTTGCACTGTCGGCAGCCTTGCAATTAAGCGAGCAATTTGTTGCTTTTGCTCCACATGTTTATGGGCTACGCGAGCATTACCGCCAGTTTGCCGGGAAATACCCGGCCCCGGATTTTCTTCTCAATGAACGGGACTGCCGGAGATATACAATCGATCGTTTTTCCGGGGAATCCATGCGCGCCTACCCCCTTTGGACCCCGGAGATGGAGAAAAAATGGGTGTTATGGGCGGGGACAGATATAATTCACTTTAGAAATGGTTATTGGTTGGAAGACGGCGGCGGGATGAAAATTGATAATAAATGGATTAATGACTTTGATTTTCCTGCCATTTTTCTATTCAATAATATTTCTTGCATGTTCTAAATTATT
>CAZDYX010000050.1:8500-14215 GCA_964509775.1 uncultured Desulfobulbia bacterium
AATGGGTGTTATGGGCGGAAAAGAACAACAACTATAAATTGTTCCTCTCTCTGTTGAGCGTGACAGAGCCGGATCTTTGGCCCTCCCCGAAAGAGGAAAGGGACTATTGGAAAAAACAAAAACAAGCTATTGGCCGCTATTATCTTTACGACCGGTCCCCAAGATTTTCTCTATTGGCCAATATCCCATCTCTTCAGGAAGTGTTGACCGTTGCCATCCGGATCCAACAATCAGGTTCCATAAGCTGGATGCAGATAAACCACGAACTGGGCAACCACCGTTACGATCAAAAGGCAGCTAGTGTATTGTCGCTGCTGGTGCTGCTGAATATGATAACCGCGGTCGGTCACTGGCAGCGGCCGCACCCAAAGGGGCCGGCATGTGACGCTGTGGTTGCTGAGCTTGTCGGTGAAATTCGCCGCAAGGGATTCCTGCACTGGGACGATGCGGCTGGCGTCGCATTGCGGCAACAGATGGGAGCCCTTCAGGCGGATACCGATCTTGGGTGGATCAAGAGCAATGAACTCTCTATTTTTCTTAAGGTCATAATCAGGGGGGACACGAGCCAACTCCAAGAGTCGCATCGCATGGCAGGCAGATTCAGCGCGGATGCCAGTGGATCGGATGACGACAACAATCTGCCTGTCAGACCAAGGCAGATGAGGTTGTTTTCATGAACGACTGAAAACAAATTGAACCGAAAACTCAGCCAGGCCATCAACAAGGGAATGGGGACGAAATTGATTAGCTTGACAAAAATTGCTATGTCTCTAATTTTAATCTAAAAAGGAGAGAGACATATGCCTCGCAAAGCCAGGCTTGATGCACCTTGAACCTTCTTGCAGCCACCCCAACCCGTACGTCCTCATCCCGCCCATAGAAACAACCAGAGAATATGAGGAGGGGACTCCCTTTGCCTTTGGTCTACGTCTTTTCGGCCCTGCCCTGCGCTATCGACCCCAAATCATCTATCGAGGAGCTTGAGATAAGCGCGGCCGGCGAACGGCCGGATACCCGGTACGGCATCAGGCTGGACAACAAGGCGAACGGAAAACTTGAACCTACCCTGTTTTCTGTGACAGCGGAAAAACTTGCGAAAGAGATCGGCGAAGAAGATAGAAATCTCAACAAAAGCTCACAACTGCGTCGCTACTTCGATGAAGTTGTCCGGTTGAGCATCCAGGCGAAAGCGGGCGGAGCCGACATGGACCTGATTCTGCCCCAGGTTCACATGCTGGTTGCCAAGGTCGCCTATGCCAAGGGCCGCAAACTGGTCACCGATTCCTTTGTCGAGATGATGAAAGGCGGCATCGGCCAGGTCAACGACAAAGACGTCCTGCGGGTGTTCGCCAATTTTCTCGAATCGTTCATGGGCTTCTACAAGATGTACCGCCCAAGATGAGGGCAAGGGGATCGTTTACCGTCAACCACAGAGAATTCATGAAGCATACTAAGGAGGCCATCATGAAGCTTGTAATATGTCCACCATCACCGGCCGGATCAAACTGGAAAGCGGTCTGATTGGCCTCGATCATTGGATACGATGCTATCCGGAACGGCCATTCGCCGTGTTTTCCAGTGCCTGGCCAAAGATCAACGACAAAAACGGCGCATTGTACGCCATCCGCCGACCGGAATTGCCGCAATCACTCCTGGGCGATCCGGACAAAGCCGCCGCTTGCAAGGAACGGCTTGCCAACCGCTCTTCCTTCTCCCGGCAGGGATTCCGGCATCCGTCAACCGCTTAGCCTGGATGACATCTTCAATGGGTTGCGCACCTTTTATGGCTTCGAGAAACAACGGGAAGGCCGGGAAGTTTCCGGCATTGGCGGCAAGCCGGTGGAATTGCCGGCAAACGAAACATCATTTCCGTTGCGCATCGGTCGGCACAGCGGGGCGGAATGCGTCACCGTCAACGGCCATCGCCATATCAAAAAAATGCAGGGAAAGGGCAACCCGGATAAATATCTGGACTGTGCCACCACGGTCTGGCTGGCGGCGGGCGAAAAGAAACCGACCACCAATCAAGGTTTGAAACCCTTCGGCTGGGTCGGGTTCGGGCGGCTCGCCGATCTCGAAGGTCGGCAACTGTTGCAAGAAGCTGCCCGGCGAAAAGATTCAGCGCTCGAAGCCATGCGCGACAGAATCGCCGCCCGGAAAAGACGTGAAGAGGAAATGCTGGAAAAAACGGCGGCAGAGAAGCGGGAGGCCAAGGAAAGAGCGGCCCTCCTCGCGGCGGAGGCGGCCGAAAAGGAAGCGGCCGCAGAAAAGGAGCGGCAGGCCCTGACCGCCATGAGCGAAGCCGAGCGGATTGCCTTTGCCATACAAAAGCAAGGCACCACGGAGAACGAGATCATAGAGGTTTTCAACAAACTTGACGGCTTTGAGCCCGGGGACCGGAAAATCATTGCCGCGGCATTGAAGCGCTGCTGGGAGTCGGCCGGGAAATGGGGCAAAAAACAGTGCTCCAAGAAACAGTGGGAAAAGGTTCAGAAGGTGAAAAGCATCCTTGGGGTGGCATGAAAACGACCACGCCATAGTTTCTGAGGAGATTATCTCCCGGCTCAAAATGAAGAAACCCGTCAAAGCTAGGGTCACACTGGAACTGCCTGGCGGCAAGGCCTTCAGGATCGTCAAGGTGGAAACTTGAGGATAACAGCGACTTCCCCTTGTGATCCGGGCGAATCTGAGCCTGCCGGAGATGCCTGCTCGAACGGCTTGACGCAAATCTATAAATAACTTATATATTACTTATGTACTGTATCGACTGGAAAAAGAAGGCACGCAAGCAGCTCGACAAAATAGACAACAAGAAGGCTCAAAACGAAATATTCGATGCGGCGGCAGCGCTGGGTAATTTTCCGAATGTCGGACAGGTGAAACAGCTTACCAATCACAAATACGGCTACCGCTTGCGGGTTGGACGTTACCGGGTTTTCTTCGATGTTGACAACGCCGTCCGGATTATATCCATCGAGGAGGTCAAGAAACGCTATGATCGAACTTACTAAGATTCAAACCATCTACCAAGAAGGCGTGCCGGCTTTCGTTGTGATCCCATTTCTTGATTTCGCCCGGGAACATCCTGCCGAGGCGGAACACATCAAGGCTCACGCCCCGCGCATTCCCGAAGGCGACGCCGTGCCGCATGAGGTGGTTGGCCTGCATGTCAAAGAGGGGAAGACCTATCTCCGGGCCTGGCGGGAGTACCTTGGGCTTACCCAGGCGGAGCTGGCCGAGAAGGCCGGGATCACCCAGGCCGCTCTTTCCCAGATGGAGAGTGGTGAAAGCAAATTACGCAAAGCCACCCGGCAGAAACTGGCCTCGGCCATGGGGATCAACTTCGAACAGCTTGATCCCTGAACGTTGCCGCATGGATTTGTGGCACGACACGGCAATCGAGATGGCCGGGATATTCCACAATCGCTCGGCCAGGTCGAGAAGCTTCTCGACTCTGTCCGCTTTTTCCGGGTCGTCATTGGTGAAATAACGGATAAAGATGTTGGCGTCAAGGAAGCTCTGCTGACAGGGAGGCAATTCGGGCCAGGTGTTTTTAATGCACTTGCAAACCTATTATGACCATGGTAATGTGGTCATACAAACTTGGGAGGCAAGCTATGGCAATATTCGTTTCAAAATCACAATTCAAACCCCGTTCGCTCGAATATTTCCGGCGAATTGAACAGACCGGAGAGGAATTGATCATCACCGATCATGGCCGGCCGGTGCTGAAGGTCGTGCCGTATGTCGATGATCCTGAGATGTGGTTCAAGGGGCTCCGCAACACGGTGTTGCGCTACGAAAATCCCATGGAACCGGTGGCCGATGGGGAATGGGAGGCGCTCAAGTGATTGTCCTCGATACCCACGCCTGGATCTGGTGGGTCAATGATCCGGCCATGCTGAGTCCGGCGGCCCGTCAGGCTGTTGATGCGGCAAGCTTGACCAAATCGGTGCACGTGTCCTGCATCAGTTCCTGGGAGGTGGCATTGCTTTGCGAACGAGGCCGACTGACGCTGACCCTTGATGTTAGGGACTGGATCGCCCGCTCCGAGGCCCTGCCGTTTCTCTCTTTCGTGCCGGTCAGCACCGCGATTGCCGTCGAATCCGTGCGGCTACCCGGCTTTCCTCACGACGACCCCGCTGATCGCATCATCGTGGCCACGGCCTTGGCGCTTGGCGCGCCGCTGCTGACCAAGGATGAAAAGATCTGCCGCTACCCGGCGGTAAAAACCATTTGGTGAGAACGGATGGGTGTTCCCGCCGCGCCAAAAACAAGAAGGAGATCCCTTTTTCATGATTGTCAATACTATCCTCGTCTGCACTGTGGGGGGCTCGCATCAGCCCAATATCCCGACTCAGACCAATCTTGCCGATGACGCTTACGAGGTAATCATCGTCCCGGCCGACGACCTGGATGCAGCGGTCATTGCCGTCCGCGCCGCCTTGAACAGTGTCAAGGAACTTTTCCCAGGCGCCCGTATTGTCGCCGACTACACCGGCGGCACCAAAAGTATGGCTGCCACCCTGATTCTCGAAGCCTTGGAGCATGATGGCGTCGAGATCCAACTGGTCACCGGCAACCGCGCCAACCTTATCAAGGTGCAGGACGGCACCGAGGCCAGCACCCCGGCCATTGCCGATGCCGTGCGTTTGAATCGGGCAATAACTCCCTATCTGCTGGCCTGGGGCCATTATGCATACGACGAGGCAGCCGCCGGTCTTGCAGGCATCCGCTCACCCGGCAATGCTGTCCTACGCAGCCGCCTGTCCCGCGCCTGCGACCTTTCCAAGGCCTTTTCCGCCTGGGACCGTTTCGATCATACCGAGGCCCTTCGACTTCTGACGTTCTATGCGCGCGTCGTCAAGGACGATCTCGGAAAACATCTTGGCGCGCTCAAGGATCTGGTTTACGAGTCAACGAAACAGGAGCCCATGCGCCTCTTTGATCTTTGGCGGAACGCCGAACGCCGCGCGGACCAAGGAAGATACGACGACGCGGTGGCGCGGGTCTATCGTCTGATCGAATGGACGGCCCAGTGGCTGCTCCGCTCCCGGTGCGGCATTGAGACCGCCGATGTTCCTTCGGAGAGGATTCCCTTTGGCGTGGACATCCCACAAAACCGGGATGGGAAACGCCCGGCGGGACTTTTTGTCGCCTGGACCATGGTCGGAAAAATGATTGACGGCCCGGCCAAGACATTCGCCTCGGACCATCTTCCCGCCCTGCTTGGGCATGTGTAAACCCGTAACCTTTCCATCCTGGCCCACGGCTATACCCCGATTGGCCAGGAGGCTTGGGAAAAACAGTGCCCCTGGCTTGAGAAAATCTTTCTCCCAATGCTGCTCGCAGAAGCCAAAACCGTGCAACTGCACGCCATACCGCCGCAACTGCCTACCTTTTACAACTGGCGGGGTTAATTCAGGCACTGGTTCAGTTTGATGTAGTGACCTAATTGTTTGAAATTACATGACTTTATAATAGTAGACAACAGCGTCAAAATAGTTTACATGTAATCTGCTAAATTATTCCTGCTAAAGGAGGTGGATTGCATGAACATTTTTTCCAGGAAATGTCCTAATTGTTCCTCAAAAGAATTGCAGATTAAAAAATATTACAAAACCAAAAACAATGGGTCTCGTGCTATCTTTAACTGTTCATACTGTAATTGTTACTTTTCTGAAACTCACTACCGGACACTTTTCTATGTCATGC
>CAZDYX010000051.1:0-5309 GCA_964509775.1 uncultured Desulfobulbia bacterium
AATGTGGCGTCCTTAATAGCTTATTTATATGCTCCCCAAAATCCGTTACAATCAGAGGCGGGCATTGTTAAAACCGTATAGCTTTTTGAAAAAAACCATATAATTTCAACATGTTGGGTGTGTGTAAGCTATACTAACTTAACAATGCCCAGAGGCGTAGGTCGGGTTAGGCGTTTTTTGCCGTAACCCGACGATCGGCGGCGCATAATTTTCAGACAGGCTCTAAGAGAAGGCAACCACCCGGTTTCTCCCTTTTCTTTTGGCCTCATACAAGGCCTTGTCTGCACATTCGATCAGGGTCTTGGCATCCGGAATCTGTTGAGAGGGAAAGGTGGCGACGCCTATGCTGATGGTCACCGCCAACACCAGATCGTCTTGTAAAAACTTATGCTCTTCTACCGTTTTCCGCATCCTTTCCAGTACTATAAGGGCATCTTGCGCTGTGGTATGATAGAGAAGCAGGGCAAACTCCTCTCCTCCATAGCGGGCAGAAAGATCACTGTCCCGCATCTGGGCCTTGACAAGACCGCCCAAGGTTTTCAGGACCATGTCCCCTACCTGGTGACCATAGGTATCGTTGAATTTCTTGAAGTGATCGATATCGAACAGGGCACAGGAGAGGACTTCATGATAGCGCAGGGCCCTTTGGAAGTCTTTAGCGACGGTTTCCTGAAAAAAACGGTGATTATAGAGCTCGGTCAGACCATCACGATTTGCCAGTTCCTGGAGTTTTCGGTTCTTTTCCTGAAGGATTTCGTAAAGTTCCTTTAGTCTTAAATGGGTCTTGACCCTGGCCACCAGTTCACCCTCGTCAAAGGGCTTAGTGACATAATCCGAGGCCCCTATCTCCAAACCCCGCACCTTGTCGGCCGGGTCAGCCTTGGAGGTGAGCATGATGATGGGTATATCGGTTGTAGCCGCCTCCTGTTTGAGCTTCTCGCAGACCTCATAGCCGTTCATTTCCGGCATGATTACATCCAGAAGGATCAGATCCGGAGGCTCGGCCGCGGCCATTTGCAGGCCAATCCTGCCGTTGGAGGCAACAATGACTTCATGCCCCCGCTTGCCCAATATTTCCGTCGCTATATAACCAATCAACCTGCTGTCGTCGATTACCAGAATTTTGGCCATTATTCCGCTCCCCTTCAAGTTTATCGAGATCCAACAGATGATCTATATCCAGAATAAATATTATCCTCTCTCCTTTTTTTCCGACTCCGATCAGATATTCAGGCTGCAGTCCAAAGGCTAGGCTGTCAATTTTTTGAGTCTCATCAGGAAGGATTTCCAGTAAACCGGAAATTTCATCTGCAATTACCCCCATCCGTTTCCCCCCTGACTCAACGACAATAATAACATGAAATTGTGAGTAGTTTCTGGTAGGCAGTTGCAATTTTTCGCGCAGCTCAAAGACCGGCAAAAGAACACCACGCTGGCTGATTATCCCCCGGGCGAAGGTCTGGGTCTCGGGCAGCGGGGTGATTTTCCGGAAGCTCAACACCTCCCTTATCTTTTGGACCTCGATGCCGAACGTCTGATCACTTAAGGTAAAGACAAGATAATGGCCCGCACCCATCGTCAAAATTCCTTGAATCCCTGATCAAACTCCTTTTTCTGGCGATCGCTGTTCATATCCTGCGCGAGTAATCGCTGACGAAGATCATTTCCCCGAGACCGGGCAGGTAAAACCCGACTTTCCATCTCTTCATGGATCAATATTTTTTTTCCTGCTGCACCCTGGTGTTGCCCTTCCTCTTTATCCGAGAGAATAAACACCTCGGTTATTTTTTTGAGTTCTTCGCTGTTTTTCCTAAGATTTCTCATCTCATTCGTGATCTCATCTACAAAGCAGGTATTTTTTTCATTCACATCGCACAGTTCCAGTATCCCCTTGTTGATCTGCACGATGCCAGTCGAGCTCTCCTCGCTCCCCATGGTAACCTCTTCCAGCGCCTTGGAGACCTCGGTTGAGGTTTGGTATATTTTGACGAAATATTCTGCCACCTTGTCCACCCATTGACGGGCCGTATTTGCAGAAGCCATGATCTCCCGGACCAAGATTTCAATATCCTTGGCTGAGGCGGTGCTCCTTTTGGCAAGATTCCTGACCTCCTCGGCCACCACCGCAAATCCGCGGCCCAGTTCCCCGGCTCGGGCCGCCTCTACCGCCGCATTGACCGATAACAGGTTGGTCTGGAAGGTAATCTCCTTGACAAGTTCCATCATTTCCACAATTTTATTGCTCGCCACTGACATCGCCACCATCGCCTGCGCCGTCTTTTCCACCAACTGACGACCGTCCTCGGCCACTCTTACCGCTTCTTTTGCCCGGGAATCCGCCTGCCGGGTGTTGTTCAGGTTTTCATTGATATTGACAACCAACTGCTCCAGGGTGCTGCTTATCTCCTCCATGGCAGCGGCCTGGAGCTGTGTCCGTTGGGACAGATTCTCGTTTTCACCGGAAATCTTCCTGATCCCAATGATTACCGGATCTATATACTCCTTGACCTGTGAGATCAAAGATACCATCCCATCCAGGGTCTCGTTGATGCGAAGGGTCATCAAATCCATGGCATCATTGGCTCCGGTCTGGACCCCCCGTTTGACAAAATCGCCATGGGCGGCCCGGTCAAGGATTTCGGAGAGATTGCGGACGCCTTCCTCCATGGCGCTTTTAACCTCCTCCTCCCGTTGAAAAGCGCTGTGGAGCTTTTGTTCGGCCGCCACCTCGGTAGTAAGATCGCGAATGATCTCATAGGCCCCCAAGGCATTGCCGGCTGCATCCCTCAACGCAGAGGAGCTGGTCATAACCGGGACCTGTCGGCCTTCATTATCAGTCAAGATCATCCTTTTCCCGACCGTAGACTTACCGGTTAACAAGGCCTTCTTTACCGGGCAATCATTTTCGCAGGAGTCACTCTGAAACACCTCCTCACACACTTTGCCCAGGATCTCCTCCGCTGGCCGGCCGACCAGACGCGTGACCGCCTCGTTGACAAAGGTGACATGCATCGAGGTGTCCACAATAAAGAAGGGATCGGAAATCGCAAGCTTAATGCTGTTGGCATACTCTATCCGATCCCGGATGCTCTTGACCATCTTGTTGAAGTTATTGGAGAGTTTCCCGATCGAGTCTTCATGATCATCTTGGATGTCGACCGTCACATCGCCGGCAGCCACCTGACTGGTAACCTCCTCCAGCCGTCTAATACGCTGGCTTACCAACCGGGAAAAAAGAAAATTGATGAGCAACACGAGCCCGACAAGGGAAATAATCGAATAGAGAATGAGTTGATTCCGGGCCGTGTGGATGGAGCCAAGCACCTCCTTGATGGATTGTTTCACCACAATGGCGCCAAGGACCTTCCGGTAATCGGTATGACAATGGTAACATGCCGGTTCGTTAAGAATGGGCTTAACGGTCACCAGAAAGGTGTCATTCTCTTCCGACTCTACCAGAGGCTTTTCCGGCGCAACACCGTTTAACAGGGTGTTTTCCAGCATAGAACGCGCCTCTTTGCTTTGCAGATAGCTTTCCATGTTGTTATGGATATGCTTTTCTTCCGATGCATAGGTAACCTTATGAAAAAAGTCGGAAATATAAATCTGCACCCCTGCGATATGCTGGCTAATCCCTTTCAATTGTTCTTCCACCGTCATGCTGTCACCCACGGACATGGGAAACTTCATACCACTGTAGGTGTTTTCCAGAAGGGTATTGGAGAATTCCGTCACCTGTTTTATGGCCGTTTTGGTATGGAAGACTATACCCTGGTAAAGGCTTATTCCCATAAAAAGTCCTACACTCAAGATGGTAATCAGCAAAAATTTGACACGCAACTTGGTCCTTCGGAGAAAATGCCCTATCATATCATCACCTACATCCCTGATTAATGAGAACCAGCATACAGTATGGGTTTATAGCGAAAGGCCTGCACCCGCTCCTGGGTATGGCATTCACGGCAGACATCCAGGGACACATTTTTTTTTATATCTGCTGGATCCTGGGTTTTGACATGGAGTTTTCCTGGCCCATGGCAGACCTCGCAACCGGCATTTTTAAGCGCCGGAGTCTGCTCCGGGCTTACAAAACCCCCAGGCTTTCCGTATCCGGTGGTATGACAAGCATAGCATTGCCTGATTTTTTCCTGGGGAAGCCCTTTTTCCATCTTCTCCACACTGGCATAAGAATGGCTCTTGCGGGCAAAACTCTGAAAGGACTGAAACTGTTTTTCGTGGCATGGCTGGCAGACCACAGAACCTGTATACCCATTCACTTCCTGTTCCCCGGCCTTTGCCGGGAGGTAAAAAAAGAGCGTCACGAGAACACACCAGTATAAAAATAGCCGCAACATTCCGGCAACCCCTGATTTCCATGCCGAAGAGGCCTTGGTGATCATTAATGAACAGCATGGAAGGTAAACAATGGCCCCTTGTCCCCGGTGAAAATGTTTTTTCGTGCGAAGCATCGCCTACTCCTTGTTGGGGAAGAAAAAAACCTCTTCCAGGGATAGCAGGTCCAAGACCAGGGCCACCGAACCATCCCCCATGATGGTAGCGCCCGCTATCCCCTTGACGCGCCGATAATTCGTCTCCAGGCTCTTGACCACCACGTGAAGGGGATCAAGGATTTCATCTACCAAAATCCCAAACCGCCTTCTGCCGGTATCAAGGAAGATAACCACCGTTCCCGGTTGCGTCCGTTCCGGTACCGATCCCCCGCTTATCCCGGATAAGTCCGCCAGAGGAAGATATTGCCCATTAAACAGATACATCTGTTCCATTGCCCCGATGGTAACCACGCGTCTCTTCTCTAGTTTCTCGGTGGCTATAATCCCCAATACCGGAACAAGATAGGATATATCCTGGCTTCGAATATGCAGGACCTCAGTAAGGGTGAAGGTCAAGGGGAGTGCCATCGTAAAGGTGCTCCCCCTTCCCGGAATCGTATCGATTTTTAAATATCCCCCTATCCGATTTACCTGGGTTTTGACGACGTCCATCCCTATCCCGCGACCAGAGAGCTCCGTCACCTTTGAAGCCATAGAAAAGCCCGGGGTACATACAAATGCCATAAGGGACTCTTGGGTAAGCACATCACCAGGTTGTGCCAGTCCCATTTCCAGTGCGCGTCGATGTATCCGTTCAATATCAAAACCGCGGCCATCGTCACTGATCTGGATAAAGATCTTTCCTCCTTGGCGAAAGGCCTTGAACTCTATAGTCCCCTCGGCCGGTTTTCCTTTTGCAATACGTTCGTCAGGGGGTTCCATGCCGTGATCAACACAATTACGGACCAGGTGTTTTAA
>CAZDYX010000051.1:5328-13237 GCA_964509775.1 uncultured Desulfobulbia bacterium
CGGTAATATACTCGATCACCTCCCGGTCCAGTTCCTCCTCGGCGCCGGTCAAAATGACCCCTATTTGCTTTTTCTGATCAGAGGCGGTATCTCTCGCCATCCGCTGGAATCGGCGGAAGGTTTCCTCCAGCGGAAACATCCGGAGATGGGAAATTCGTTCCTGAAATTCCCGGTTCAACCTGACGAGATCTTCCAGCTTTTGTTCGAGTTCATCATCCTGCGAACGCATTTTCATCCCGATAAGACTCTGCACCCTGGAAATCCCGGGCCCGATCTCTTCAGCAAGATTGATCAGATGATTAAGTTTTTCCACCTCGATCCGAATACTCTTTTTCTGGGATACCTTACGGCCTTCTCCCTGCTCACAACTCCCAGCCGGCAACGGTTTTTGCTCAACCTTTCCTTCTTTTCGAAAAAAATCCGGATGTCTGTCGATGAATTCCTTCGGCTTTTCTTCAAAACATTCAGCGGATTCAGCCGGAGACGTTGTCCCACCCCGCAAAAAACTTTTGGCTTGCATCTGGAGAGAGTCAAGAAGGTCAGGATCAACTGCCCGAAGGTCGCCTGCCATGCACCGATTCACCATGGAATGGATAACATCCAGATCTTCAAGGAGAAATGAAATGAGAGGTTTGGTTACCGAAAGCTCATTTTTTCTGAGTCGGTCCAAAAGGTCTTCAATCAGATGACAATGCTCGGAAATGACGTTGAATCCTACCATTGCCGAACTGCTTTTCAGGGTATGGATGGCCCGAAAGACCTCTTCCACATCAGGACCGGATTCAGGGGTGACCTCCAAACGAAGAAGGCCTTCCTCTGCCGATTTGAACAGATCGTCTGCCTCGGCCCCAAAAATTTGTAACAGCTCTTGATTATTATCCAAAAAATTATCCACAAATTAAAGTATATGAACATTGAGGGATAATTTACAAATATTTCCAAAAAAAAACGTATCTACTCAGGTTGTTTAGGCTGTAGTCTGTTAGGACTGCGCAAAGAACAAATCAAGGACCCCAACACCTTTTCGGTCTCTAAAAGTTTCGGCCAGTTCAAATGCTCTGAGCTTTGTGCAATCTCACATGGTTATCCCCCCCTATCCACCTAAACACCTACAGACTATCCACCTGAGTAGTTACCAAAAAACTTGCCATAATTCCCTGATGTTAAGCCGTCATCAATCGAGCCTGCCATAGTCGTCCTCCATGCGCACAATGTCATCTTCGCCCAGATAACTACCATTTTGGACCTCGATCATCTCCAGGGGAATAACCCCGGGGTTTTCCAACCGATGCCAATCGCCACACGGTATGTAGGTCGATTCATTCTCGCGCACCAGAAGGATCTTATCCCCACTCGTCACCTGGGCTGTTCCCCGTACTACAATCCAGTGTTCGGAACGATGGAAATGCCGCTGTAACGACAATTGATGACCAGGATTCACGGTAATGCGTTTAATCTTGAACCGGGGATGTTCCTCAAGGATGGTATAACTCCCCCAGGGCCGGTAGACGGTCCGATGCAAACGGTATTCCTCCCGTCCCATGGCCTTCAGACGGAGGACAATCTTTTTTACCTCCTGCGAATGATTAAGGGGGGCAACGAGCACCGCATCCGCGGTCCCGATCACCAGGGTGTCGCGAAGATTCACCGCCGCAACCAGACCGATATCCGAACGGATCAGGCAGTTTTCCACCCCTTCAAGCATCACATCACCATGCACCACATTGCCTTGCTCATCCTTTTCCGATACCTCCCAGATTGCCTTCCAGGAACCGATATCGCTCCAGCCCAGGTCAGCCGGCACCACCACCACCTTGTTTGATTTTTCCATCAGGGCATAATCGATCGAATCGCTCGGGCAGGCCTCAAAGGCCTCGCGCCCTAGACGGAAAAAAGGGCCATCAGTCGTGCCCTGGGCCACGGCCTGACCAACGGACTCGGTTATTAGCGGGGCATAAAGCGCTATTTCGGAAAGCAGGACTGAAGCAGGAAAGGCAAACATCCCGCTGTTCCAATAATAATTACCCTGCTCTAGATACTCCTGGGCCATTTTATGATCCGGCTTCTCCACAAACGAAATCACCTTGTGGTCCTCACCTTTTTGGATATAACCATAACCGGTCTCAGGCGTATGGGGTTTGATGCCAAAGGTGACAAGACTTCCAGCCCTGGCCAATTCTACTGCCTCGGCCACGGCAGCTCTAAACGCCTCCTCATTCTTGATAATATGATCGGCCGGCAACCCCAGCAGGATGTTTTCCGACCCACCGGATTGGGCCACATAACAGGCGGCCGCACAGACAGCAGGGGCGGTGTTTCTACCCACCGGCTCAAGGATTAGGGGTATTGTCTTTGTTAAGTCAAGTTCCTCTACCTGATTCTTCACGAGAAAACGATGTTCTTCACCCACCATCACCAATGGTGGCGCTGCATCAGGCAGATCAATAACCCGCAGGATGGTGCTCTGTAACAGAGAACGCTGACCGTAAAAACTCAACAACTGTTTGGGATAGAGCTCCCGTGAAAGCGGCCATAATCGAGAACCGCTCCCGCCTGCCAGGATCACCGGTTGAATATTAGGCATATTTTCTCCTATCGCTCTGTGGGGCATTCTCAAAAGCCCCTTTTACTCATACAAAAATACCGACCGTCGCAGTTCTCCGAAACGGGCAAGCTCCTCCTGCCATCCCTGTTCGATATCAAGGAGGTTTTTCCCGGCCTCCAAGGCGATTCTCAGCGAGCGATCACCCAGGATAAGATCCAGGGGTAGCCGTTCATACTCATACTCATAGGGCGGCGGCTTGTATTGGAATTCATCCTTATATCTTGCAAGCAGGAGTTGCAGCAAGGCCAGGGAGGTACGATAAGGCCGGAAGGCCCTTTGATCGCTCACATGGAGGTGAAAGCCCAAACAGGGCACTCCCTGCCATTTGTTTGCCGTGGGCTCAAAAACAACGGGGCGCAATACCAGACCAGGAAGCAATGCTTGGGACAATCCAGCCAGCACCTCCTTGTGTCTGATATAGGGGGCGCCGAAAAGCTCAAAAGGCATGGCAGTGCCCCGGCCCTCGGAGACATTGGTCCCCTCCCATATCACCTGGCCAGGATAGACCAGGGCCGTGATAAAGGCCGGCATATTGGGGGAAGGAAAGACCCAAGGCAACCCGGTCTCGGGAAAAAGCATGGCGCGGCGCCAGCCCCGCATAGGGATAACGGCGAGATCCGCGTCCAGGCCGAACTCCTGGTTGCACAAAAGGGCCAGCTCCCCCAGGGTAAGGCCAGGGCGCATGGGAATGGGAAACATGCCGACAAAGGAGGCGCAGTCCGACCGAACCAGATTGCCTTCAATTGCAAGACCGCCCAAGGGATTCGGCCGGTCAAGGACCACCACCTTCTTACCGAACTCCTTGGCCGCGGCAAGACAGTTGGCCAGGGTGGAGAAAAAGGTATAGACCCGGGTCCCGACATCCACGAGATCCACCAGCAAGACATCAAGAAGGTCAAACATCGCCTCCGTAGGCTTCCGCGTCTCACCGTATAGACTGAACACCGGACAACCAAAGACCGGATCCGTCCCATGATCGGACTCCACCATATTGTCCTGTTTTTCGGCAAAAAAACCATGCTGGGGGGAAAATAGGCAGGTTAGCCGACCGGGAAAGGCCGCCATCACCAGGTCGCGGCTGTGTCGGAAATGGCGGTCAACGGACGCCTGGTTGCACAATAGCCCCAACCGTTGACCAACAAGCCATGAAGGCGGATTTTTTACCAGTTGTTCAATACCAAGTATTACCATCCGCCTTACCGCCTACCAACCCATCCGCACCTTGATACCGTGGTCATGGAGATAAGCCTTGATCTCGCGGATCGTATAGGTTCCATAGTGGGTCATGGAGGCGATGAGTCCGGCATCGGCATGTCCTTCCGAAAGCACGGCCCGGATATGTTCGGGGGTTCCGGCCCCGCCCGAGGCGATAACCGGAATATTTACGGCCCTTGAGATCATGGGGGTCAAGGTCATCTCATAGCCTTCCTTGGTGCCGTCCGCGTCAATGGAGTTCAAACAGATCTCGCCGGCGCCCAGACGTTCCAGTTCCCTCGCCCACCAGAGGGCATCAATACCCATAAAGGTGCGGCCTCCATTGATAACGATCTCATAACCGGAAGGTATCTGTTCTGACACGGCCACCTTTTTTACATCCATGCCCACCACGACACACTGGCGGCCAAAGGCCTCTGCCCCCTCACTGATCAACTGCGGATTCTTTACCGCCGCGCTGTTTACGCTCACCTTTTCCGCCCCGGCAAGCAGTACCCGCCGCATATCCTCCACGGTACGAATGCCGCCGCCCACTGAAAAGGGAATAAAGATGGCCCCTGCGGTCCGCCGGACCACATCGATCATGATGTCCCGCTTGTCGCTGGAGGCGGTGATGTCGTAAAAAACAATTTCGTCCGCCCCCTGCTCATAATAAAAACGGGCCATTTCCACCGGATCGCCGATGACAACGTTGTTATTAAACTTTATACCCTTGGTGGTCTTTCCCTCCCGCACATCAAGGCAGGGAATGATGCGTTTACTCAGCACGGCCGCCACCGACAGAAGTTGTTAAGGACCATCAAACCGGCTCGACCACTTTTTTCGGGGTGAAACTGGACCGCGACCAGGCTTTCTCTCGCCACCGCCGAGGCAAAGGTTATTCCGTAATGGGTAGTTCCCACCACGCATTGCCCGGTATCCTTTTCCACCTCCGGATAAAAGCCATGCACAAAATAAAACTCATGCTCGGGTAAGACCCCGGAAAATACCGGGTGCTCCGTCTCTATGGTCAACCGGTTCCAGCCCATATGGGGAATTTTCAACCTTTGGCCGTCTTCATGCAGGGGGTCGGGAAAGGCCTTCACCCGACCAGGAATCAAACCAAGGCATGGGGTATCATTTTCCTCGCTATGATCAAAGATGATCTGGGTTCCTAGGCAGATCCCAAGAATCGGGCGTCGCTGGGCAAAGGCCTCTTTGAGGAGAAGATCAAGGCCAAGTTCCTGTAGATCCCGCATGGCCTTACCTGCCGCTCCCACCCCGGGAAAGATAATGCGGTCAGCGCCCCTGATCTTATCCGGATCAGCGGTGACCTCCACCTCATGCCCCAGAAACCGCACGGCCCGCTCCACACTGGTGAGATTCCCAGCCCGGTAATCAATTATTGCAATCATATTGAAAACACAAAAATAGAATTCAGGAGTCAGAATTCAGGAGTCAGAATAAAGGCGTGGTATGCCTCTACGAGGCTATCTTTTCATTCTGAATTCTGACTTCTGACTCCTGAATTCTTTCCTTTAAAAGGTTCACAGCAGCCAGGAAAGTCTTTCATCGGCGCTGCTTAGCCGACATCCCAGGACATAGAGGATACGCTTCAGCAGTTTTATGCCCAATCTCGGATTCTCGTCGGTCAAGGCCTCCATCCGGTTGCTGGTAAGGATGAGCAGACGGCTGTCCTCCTTGACCAATACCGTGGCCGGGCGCACCCGAGGCCCGATTATCGCCATCTCGCCCACCATGGCCCCCCGCTCCAAGATGGCCACCACCACATATTTTCCGGCAAAATCGGTCGCCTTTTTGATCTCAAGCCTACCGCTCACTAAAAAGCCCATAAAACCGCCGGTCTCCCCTTCCTGGATGAACACGGAATTGGCCGGATATTCGCGGTACTCGAGATGGTTGCAGAGTTCTTCCCTTTCCTCCTCGGTCAAAAACTTCAATACCGCGGCAAGGTCCTCGGGGGAGATGCATTCACAAGGTTTTGACAGGTTATCGCAGCCCATTTCCCTTCAGTTTGCCGCCTCCAGGTTTGCCACCTTTTCCTCAATTTTTTTAACGAGATCGGCAAAGGTTCCCTTGGCCAGTTCGCTCTCGAACTGGGAGCGATAATTGGCCACCAGGCTCACCCCCTCCACGGTCACGTCATATACCCGCCACTTGTTCCCCTTATTCCTCATTTTATAGTCAATGGGGACCTCGACTCCGTTGTACAGCACACCGCTTTGCACATCTGCCCTCTCCCCCTGTATCGTCTCCCTTTTATAGAGAATGTCCTGATCGTTGTATTTGTCGATCTTGGCGATATAAACCCCCTCGAGCAGCCTGGCAAAAAGATCCACGAAACGGTCCTGATCATCAGGGGAGAGACCCTGCCAGTGCCTGGCCAGGGTGCGCCGGGACATTTCCAAAAAATCAAAACGATTATTCACAATGGCCACCAGCCGCTCCTTTTTGGCCCCCTTCATCTCGGGCCGTTTCAGCTCGGGATCGCGCAAGATGGCAACGGCCTCATCAACCGAGGCCTTGAGCTGGACAAGGGGTTCCCCCGCAAGGGCAAAACCGGGGCCACACAGGCCCGTCAGGATCCCCAAAACCGTCCAAACCATAACATAACGAACCATTTTTTTTTTCATCTCGCGAACTCCTGTCTTTTTTATCATTCAGGACTCATTGATGGTTGAAGATATATTTACTGATCAGTTCCTCGATGTCCACCGCCGATTCGGTGTCAAAAATAACGTCCCCGGGTTTAAGACTCGTCTCGGAGCCGCCCTGTAGGATCTTGATATATTTATCACCGATAATCCCCTGGGTCCTGATAGAGGCTATGGCATCTTCCGTGATCTTTACGTCCTTATCAAACATCATGAACACCCGGGCCTGATTGTTTTCACCCAACGACAGCTTTGCCACTCGTCCCACATTCACCCCGGCGATTTCGATCTGTGACCCCTCTTTCAACCCGGAAACCGAGGTAAACTCTGCGACCAGGGGATAATATCTGTGACTGGCAAAAAAGGAAAATTCCCCCAGTCGTAAAGAAAGATACACAAAGGCAGCAAAGCCAAGCAGCATGAAGATGCCAACAATGAATTCAACACGTATCTTGCGCATGATTACTATTCCATTTCTTGACTTAGGTAGGCATGGCCCATGGTGTTTTGCACAAAGGACCTGATTTCCTCTCGTTCACTGGTTACAATGGCCTCCGGAGAATCAAACTTCGAAAGGCACCCATCGTTTAAGACCACTATCTGGTCAGCCAGTTTAAAGATCTTGGGAATATCATGACTGACAATCACCGAGGTATAGCCGAATTGCCGTTGGGTTTCATGGAAAAGGTGATAGATCTCCATGGATTTGGCCGGATCAAGACCAGTGGTCGGCTCATCGAACAACATAATTTTTGGTTCAAGCTGTAAGGCCCGGGCCAGCCCCACCCGTTTACGCATCCCGCCGGAGAGTTGCGCCGGGAACTTCTCTTCATGACCGGAAAGGCCGAGAAGGGAAAGAACCCGGGAAACGCGGGCTGAAATCTCGGTCTCGGGAAGACGGGTACGCTCCCGGAGGGGTAAGGCAACATTATCAAAGACACTCATGGAATCAAAAAGGGCTGCCCCCTGGAAAAGAACCCCAAAGTTGCTCCGCATCTCATTGAGCTCCTTGCGGCGCATGAAGGTGATATCCTTGCCTGCCACAAGAATTTTTCCCGAATCCGGCCGGAGCAATCCCAGTATCAGACGTAACAGGACGCTCTTCCCCTGCCCGCTGCCGCCCACCACCACCGTGGTCTTTCCTGTCTCGATTTCCAAGTTGACCCCATCAAGGACTAACTGGGGTCCAAAGGACTTCACCACGTCAATAAACTTTATGATGGCCTCGCTCATAACAATATTGCGGTGATAAGATAATCCCAGACCAGGATGGAGATAGAGGACATGACCACGGCCTGGGTGGTCACCCAACTAACACCCTGGGCTCCGAACCCGGCCCCCCGGATATCCTGGACATAGTATCCCCGCCCGGTGCAGACCCAGGCGATAATGACGGCAAACACCACCGATTTTATGATACTCATGTTGATGTCTT
>CAZDYX010000051.1:13247-14171 GCA_964509775.1 uncultured Desulfobulbia bacterium
GCCGGACAAGGTTGCCGACTTCTGCGAGGAGCTTATAGGTGACGAGGGCGGCGTGGGGCGATACCCAAGAGGAACAGAAGGCGGCGGCTGGACTCATGTTGATGTCAGGGGTCTCCACGCTATGTTCCATGCCCGACAGGTACGCACCCGGACTCACCCCGAGAAGCACTACGCCAACAAGATAACCGCCGAAGATGCCCACCACGTCAAAGATCATGGTAAGCACAGGTACGGCGACCAGGGTCGCCAACCATTTGGGCGTAATCAAAAAACGAAAGGGGTCAATGGCCATGCATTCCAGGGCATCGATCTGTTCGGTGATCCGCATTATCCCCACTTCCGCGCACATGGCCGAGCCGGCCCGTCCGGTGACCATCAGGGCCGCGAGCACCGGCCCTAGCTCCCGGATAAGGCTCAAGGCCACGGCCGAGCCTAAAAGCCCCTCTGAACCAAATTTGCGCAAGGTGTAATAGCCCTGTAGTCCCAGGACCATACCGGTAAAGGCAGCGGTAAAAACGATCAATGGCATCGAGTTGGCACCGATGATCTCAATTTGTCGAAAAACCGGGGAAAACTTAAAAGGTCTTTTAAAGACCCCGAGGACAGACCAGAGAAAAAAAAGACCCATACGTCCCAGGTCCTGGACGTAATAGATGGTGTGGTTTCCCAACCGTTCGATGAACTGGAAAGACTTCAGATTGTCCATATTCTTGACAAAAAAATAACGGTTACCATGGTTAATCGCGTCGGCAGCAATTTACCAAAAAATGGGATGGCGGCTAGACTAAAATCGTGCAGATTTTCCATGGGGGAGAGCTTGCACAGGAAGGCCTTGATCATCGTTTCGGCACAGTTCAATGCTTCTTGGTTTAAATCGTAGGTCGGGTTAGGCGTTTTTTGCCGTAACCCGACAATTCCGAGGCT
>CAZDYX010000052.1:0-4942 GCA_964509775.1 uncultured Desulfobulbia bacterium
TGGCCTCTTGCCGGTTGCAATCGGAAAACTTCCCTGGTAAGTTGAGTTGCTTTCTGTGGTTTGGGGAACGGGGTGCGGGCGAGCAGGTGTTTTATTCGAGACCATCATGATGGTAAAAGAAATGACATTGGCCGAGATTGCAGGGCTTGTTGAAGGTGAGCTCCAGGGCCCGGCAGAGTTATCCATTCGCGGGCTCATGGATATCAAAACGGCCCAGGAGGGGCATATCACCTTCATTGTCAACGAAAAATTAGCCCCGGAAATCGCCCATACCAAGGCCTCGGCAGTGATCGTACCCCTGGCGGTGATTTCTGCCCCAAAACCCGTGATCAGGGTCGCTGACCCCTATATGGCGATGGCCCTGACGCAAAGGATATTTACCTTACAGCCGTTTGCGGCCCGGGGGATAAGTCCGGCAGCCCATGTGGGCGCCAACTGTTTTATCCCTGCCGAGATCTCCATCTTTCCCGGGGTGGTGATCGGCGATCATGTCACGTTGGGATCACGGGTTACCCTTTATCCCGGGGTGGTGATTGGCGATCACGCCAGAATCGGCGATGATTCCATTCTCCATGCCAATGTCTGTGTCGAGGCGGGATGCCTGGTAGGTGCCCGGGTGATTATCCATTGTGGGGCGGTAATCGGCAGTGACGGCTTTGGCTATGCCCGAAACGTAAAACAATGCATCAAGATTCCTCAGATAGGTATCGTTCAGATAGACGATGACGTGGAGATCGGGGCGAACGTTTGTATTGACCGGGCCACCTTTGGGAAGACCTGGATCAAGCAGGGGGTAAAGATCGACAATCTGGTCCAAGTGGCCCACAACGTGGTGGTAGGCGAAGACTCCATTATTGTTTCGCAGGTGGGAATCGCCGGCAGCACTACCTTGGGCAGGGGTGTGGTGCTGGCCGGACAAGTCGGGGTGAGCGGCCATATCACCCTGGAAGACGGGGTGACCGTGGGGGCCAAATCAGGTGTTCATGGGAGTCTTTCGGCCGGAGCAAAGGTATCCGGCATCCCTGCCATCCCCCACGGAGAGTGGTTAAAGGCCTCAAGCGTCTTTTCAAGACTGCCCAACATGTTAAAAGAGATGCGGGTGTTACAAAAACGCCTGGAACGGCTGGAAGCACTTCTTAAAGATGATGATAATGGAACTTGAGGTTGTTGGAGGGGATGATGAGTGCCGAGGGAATTGACCATTTAGAGGTATTGCGTCTTCTGCCCCACCGCTATCCTTTTTTGCTGGTGGACAGGATTATCGAGATCGAGAAAGGGGTACGTATCAAGGGGCTTAAGAATGTGACGATGAATGAACAGTTTTTCCAGGGACACTTCCCTGGCCAGCCGATCATGCCCGGCGTTTTGATCTTGGAGGGAATGGCCCAGACCGGGTTGATATTGGCCTGCTTATCCTCCAACGAGGATGTAATGGGGAAAATACCTTACTTTGCAGGCATGGACGGGGTAAGGTTCCGCCAACCCGTCGTTCCCGGAGATCAGCTCATCTTTGAACTTTCCGTCCTTAAACGTAAGACTAAATTCTGGAAATTAGAGGCCAAGGCCTTTGTAGACGGGAATCTTGTGGCCGAGGCCATCATCATGGCCATGTTCTCGTAAGGACATGCACATGAAAATTCATACTACCGCCATTGTGGGCCATCAGGCCGAACTGGACAACTCGGTTCTTGTGGGCCCTTATGCCATTATCGGGGAGGGAGTAGTCATTGGGGCTGACTGCGAAATCTGCGCCCATACCATTATTACCGGTCCTACCATCATAGGCGCCCGGAACCGAATCGGCCCCTTTTCAGCCGTGGGTGGTGACCCACAGGATCTTAAGTATAAGGGAGAGAAAACCGAGCTGGTCATCGGGGATAACAATATTATCCGGGAATACGTCACCATCCATCGCGGCACCGTTGATGGGGGCGGGGTCACCTCGATCGGCAGTCATAATCTAATTATGGCCTATGCCCATATCGCCCACGACTGCAAGATCGGCGATCATATTGTTATAGCCAATGCCGCCACCTTCGGCGGTCATGTGGAGGTGGAAGATCGGGCCATTGTGGGGGGGCTCGTGGGCGTGCATCAGTTTTCGCGGATCGGGTCGTTTGCCCTGGTGGGCGCAATGTCAGGGGTGAATAAGGATGTTCCCCCCTATGTAATTGCGGCCGGGATGCGCGGTGGTTTCCATGTAAGCCGCATCAACGTGATCGGCCTCAAGCGGGCAGGGATCGACGAAAAAGAGATCGAGCAGCTTAAAGCGGCATTTAAGATAATCTTCCGGAGGCCGGAACTTCTCTTAAACGAGGCGCTTTCGATTGCCAGACAGCAATTCCCGGATAATGCCTTTATAACCCATCTGGTGAATTTCTTTAAAACCTCGAAGCGTAGTGTATTGCGGTCCATTGGAGAGGATGAATAACAAGATCGGTATCATCGCGGGCCAGGGAAGATTTCCGCATCTTTTTGCTCGAGCGGCCAAGGAAGAGGGATGCCAGGTGGTGGTCGTTGCTCATGAGGGTGAGTCCCTGCCGGACATCGCCGACCTTGCCGACCGCTGTTATTGGGTTAAACTGGGCCAACTGGGAAAGATCATCAAGATCCTTAAGGACGAAGAGGTTTCCGAGGCCGTTTTCCTCGGCGCCATCACCAAGACCAATATCTTTTCCCATATTCGACCGGACCTGCGGGGCCTGGCCCTCTGGACTAAAATCGACCGTCGGCATGATGACGGAATCTTGCGGGCAGTGGCCGATGAACTGGAAAAGGAAGGAATCAAGGTGGTGGAGTCCACCCGGTATCTTACCTCGCTGTTGTTTCCGAAGGGCGTGTTGTCAAAAAAAAGGCCATCCAGTGCCCAGCAGGATGACATCCGGTTCGGCTGGGAGATGGCCAAGGCCATCGGCCGCCTGGACATCGGCCAGTGTGTGGTGGTAAAGGACCGCACCGTGCTTGCCGTGGAGGCCATTGAAGGAACTGACGCGGCCATAAAACGCGGGGGAATCCTGGCCAAAAAGGATGCGGTGGTGGTCAAGGTCAAAAAGCCCGACCAGGATTTTCGTTTTGATGTTCCGGCTATCGGGCCGAACACCATCATGAGCATGCAGGAGGTCAAGGCTACGGTCTTGGCGGTTGAGGCAGGCCAGTCCCTGTTGTTTGACCGGGAGGCCACGATTACCGCGGCCGACGAGGCCGGCATCGTGATCCTGGGAATAGAGGAGAACGGACAAGGCAACCCCTCCTTCATTCCTTGAAGGGTTGAGAAAGGGGCGCACACCATGAAAGCCATGATTTTGGCGGCTGGTTTCGGCACTCGACTACGACCCTATAGCCAACTCAGACCCAAGCCCTTATTCCCCATCCTGAACCTACCCTTGCTCGGACTCACCATTGCCCAGCTTCGTGCGGCCGGTTTTACGGAAATTCTTGTCAATACCCATTACCTTGCTCCTGCGATCATAGACTTTTTACGTCACGAAAAGGATGTCACCATCCAAAGAGAACCCCAGATCCTGGGCACCGGCGGCGGCCTGCGCCGGGCCCTTTCCTGGTTTGGATCCGAACCGGTATTGGTGATCAACGGTGATATCGTCTGCGACCTTAACTTACGATCCCTCTATGACCTCCATTGCGCATCCGGTGCCGCGGCAAGTCTCGTGGTTCATGATCTTCCCCGCTTCAATAACGTTTGGGTGGACGATTCGGGGAATATTACCGGCTTCGGAGAGGACCGGGCAACCAGACCTGGCACTGCCCTGGCCTTCACCGGCATCCATATTATTACCCCCCAGACATTGGCAGGAATCGCGGCCAACACCTTTTCTTCCATTATTGAATGGTATCGCCATCTGATCAGCCTGGGGACACTCATCAAGTCCATCCGGTTAGACGGGCACTACTGGACCGACATCGGCACCTTGGCTGACTATCTTGCCCTGCATCGGAAAATCCTGACCCGAAAAATTACCATCCCCGGGTTGCCTGTCCCCAAAACCCCCTTTTGGATCGGTGCCGGATGTATGACCCCGGACAATGTTACGTTCATAGATTGGGTTTGTATAGGCCCTGGGGTTCGGATCGGGAAGGGGGCGATTTTGGAGCAGGTTGTCGCCTGGCCAGGCTGCACCATCCCTGATGAGGCAAGGTGCAGAGAGACCCTGATGGTTTAGTTACGAATTGCGAATTAACAGAAGGAGGTAGTTATGAAAAGGTCGTTCGTCTTGATCCTGTTACTCTTTTTTTTATTGTCCGGTATTTCCCTGATGTCCTGCTCCAAGGAAAAGGAACAGCCGGCAGAGGAAGGAAAGAAAATGACCGACAAGGCGGCGGAGGCCATTGAAAAAAAGTTAAATACTCCCATGGACAAGGCCCGCGCAACCCAAGCCCTGGGTGAAGAGAGAACCGATGCCATCGACAAGGGAGTGCAGAACTCTGGCGGGAGGTAATTGTCAGTCATCAAGGGGTGGACAGGGATTACTGCTCCGGTCCAGCCACCTTTCCGACCTGGCTGCCCTTTTCCACCATAAAGCGGGGCCCATTGTTGTCGGAGTCCACGGTGTTTCCGAGCATCTCGGCCACAACCCCTTGATTGACCACCAGAATTCCCGGCGACCCCTTTACCCCGACCACCTGGTTGCGATTGAGCCTTAAGGCCGTGCTGTTGTTTATAGCAATTGCCGGGTCCTTGCTGTTGGCGATCATGTTCTCCTCGATCACGGCCACGGCCTCCCGATCCAGGCCGATGCCGGTGGAGCCGGGATTATATATGAAGTTGCCCTTGATCATGACCGGCGTATCCATGGACCCGGCGCCTTGGCCCGTGATCCCGGGGCGGATGGAACCGTTGTCGTAGATGACGTTCTTGATGATCGTGGGATGAGGCGGACGGTCGATCCCATATTTACCCTGGGGCTCACCCTGCTTGCATAAGACC
>CAZDYX010000052.1:4952-13876 GCA_964509775.1 uncultured Desulfobulbia bacterium
GCCGCCCGGATTATCATGGACCAGGTTACCGATTATCAAGGGCGCAGCCCCGTGTTTGATGCCGATTCCCGGTGAGGGAGTTTCGCCCAGGGCGGCGTCGCTGTTGCCGAACACCTCGTTGCCGAGGATGACAGGGGTGGAGAAGTGATTGCAGCCTATCCCCAGGCCCAGGCTGCCATGGATAATATTATTGTAGAGAACCCCGGAGGCCTGGTGTTTGATGTTTTTCTTACGGAAGTCCCGGTTCCCCATAGGTTCGCCTTCATCGTAATAAACGACATGGCTGCCGATACCGGTGCTGCCCATATTCCGGATAAGGCAATTGGTGATGACCGGGCTGGCCCCCCTGGCATTCAGGCCATGGGCGTGTCCGGGAAGATGGTGGTTCTGGGGGGGGAGATTCTGAATGGTAAAACCGTCGATGATGGTCTTTCGTCCCACGCCGGGATTGAAATCTACCATGCCCTGCCGGGAGGGTTTGGTGCCGGTGCCGTCGATGATGGTCCGCAGGGTCCGGCGCGGCAACCTGAGCCTCGCTCCCTCCACCGGCAGGGGTTCGTTTCCCTGGTCAACGCTGTCTGAAACCAGTTTCACCCCATCCTTCATCACCAGTTGTTCCCGGTAGGTTCCCGCCTTAACCAGGACCATGTCACCGGATTTTGCAGCATCGATCGCCGCCTGGATGGTCTTGTGGCTGTCCGGAACGATCAAGACCCTTCCCTGCCGGTGGAATTCCGTGTCGATCAAGGGCCTTGCCGCCTCAATAGCGGCCTTGATCCCGATCTTGACCGCCTCTTCGATCGTCGGCATATCGACCTTGCCAATGCCCTGTTTTTCAAGAATCTCCGGCGCCAGGCCGCTGGCCCGCTCCTGGTTATTGGTCCGGTTCATCTCTTGCATCATCGGCTGCCTTTCCCGCCGCATTTCCTGTTGCATCTTCTGTTGCATTTCCTGTTGGGTCGTTGGCTGGTTTACCTGTTGGGTCCCGGTCGATTGCATCATCGGTTGCATCTTTTGCTGCATTTCCTGCTGCATCAGAGGCTGCATCTTCTGGCGCATCTCCTGCTGCATTTTTTGCTGGGTTTCCTGTTGAATCGCCTCCTTTTGCCCTGCCGATGGCTGGGTGTTCGGCACCATCTCCTGAATGTTTTTTCCCGCATCCGAGCCCAGATGCTCCTCTTCGGCGACGGAAAGGCCAAAGGTGCCAATAATGGTTCCGAAGATATTGACTAGGATCAAGAGCAACAGGGTTTGCGCAATCGGCAATCCCTTGGATTTCGTTATCATGTTAACGCCCTCCCTGGACTTGAGTTTGTCTGCCATTTATCGTTTTATGGTTAATGAGACCATAACGGATGATCGTTTTCAAGATTGGAATGAAAATTTGTGTGTGCTTAATGAGGCAGAGGAGGAATTCGGAGGGCCGGGGAAGAGAATGCGGAATATGAGCCTGTTTAGAAAGTAATCGTAGGTTGGGTTAGGCCGTTTTTTGGCCGTAACCCGACAATGCTACGGACTCCGCCTGGCGAGGAAGATAGATAATAAATTGATTGTTGGGTTACGGCAAAGGACACCTAACCCAACCTACGAGCTACGAGCTCGAACTTCCGTTACCTGGTGAACGGTTATGGTCGGTCCGATATGACCGGCCCGACCCCTACAGGGCAAGCAGCGAAGAATTCGCCCTGTAGGGGTCAGGCGGAAAGGGTCGGGAAAAAGTAGTTACCGCGGCGATCTATTCCGGGGTGAAAAAGAACTGTAAGTTCTCTATCTTCGTTACGTTGGGATATGATGCCGGGTCGGTCTGAAAGGGGTTGGCCCCTTTCCTGAATGTCAGTCGCTTTTCCTCGAGCAAAACACAACTGTGCAATTCGGCCCCGCCGTCATAATCGTAACGGGCCATGCCGGTCACCATGAGCCCGCCCACATGGATAGGTTCTTCGGATTTCTGGCGGTCAAAGGTATTGTCCACCGAGAACCTGACCGTCTTGCCGTCTTCGGCAACGTTAAGGCCGGTAATCTGCAAATACCCCAGTCGGGGGTCCTTGTTGGCCCCGTGCTGTTCTATGGTGCCTCGGTCAAGGGCTATGACCGCAGGAAGGCGGTCAACCGAAAAGACATCGCTGGTGTCGGCCTCAACCGTTGTGGCCGACCCGGCCATGGTCGCGGCCGTTTTGGCCAGCTCATCCTTTGGCGGCATGATGAAAAACTGCAACTTTTCGATCTTGGTCACATGGGGGTAGGTCCGGGGATCGGTCAGGAAGTGGTTGGCCCCCTTTTCGAGTACCACCCGCTTTTCCTTGAGAAGGACGCAGTTATGCAGTTCAGCGCCGTTGTCATAGTCAAAGCGGACCATACCCGTCAACATCAAGCCGCCGAGACGAACCGCCTGGGCATTGGTGCGGTCGAAGTCGTTTTCCACGGAGAAATCGACCGTCTTTCCATCCTCGGCGAGCTTAAGCCCGGTAATTTTCAGATAATTGAGCCGCGGCTGCATTTCAACGGTGGCTCGTTCCATGGTCTTGGGATTGATCACGATGACGCTCGGGAGGTTTTCCACCGAAAAAATCTGACTAGTGTCTGCCACATTATTTTCGAGCGAGGTCATCGGCGTGGCTGCTGTCGCTGCCTTTTTTATTGGCGCGGATTTTGGGGTCGCACCCTTTTCCGAGGACGCCAGCACGAGTTGTTGGGTTGCGGTCGAATCCCTGGTCGGGTTAAGCTCGGTATCCGCGCTATTCTCCTTTGCCAAGCAGCCAAATGGGATCGATGCCGCCATCAAGATCGAGATCACCGCTAATGCCTTTTTTTTCATAGCTAATCCTCATCCTTTCTATTTAATGGTCTATACGATATATACTCACACTTACAGTAAAACACTTGTCAAATTAGAAGGGAAAGGGAAAATAACCGAAACCATGATCAACCCCAAAAAAAGGTAGGCTCATCGCCAAGAATCGATTAAAAACCAACCTACGGACAGGTCCGGATCTGCTTGTCGATTCCAAGGGATTCCGCTTCGTTAACCCTATCGATGTTAATTATCTTATATAGATATTTTTGTCAATAAAATGATTGGTGATTCATTTTTTCTGATCGGGCTTGCTATCTCATTGATTGTCGGCACAAGCTCTGCCGGCGAGGCTGTGGCGGCGGATATCCGGGTGCCCTCGGAGTATCCCGCTATCCAGATGGCCGTCGACACCGCCCGCAGGGGTGACCGGGTGCTGGTCGCAGCGGGTATCTATTATGAAAATGTTACCATGAAGGAGGGCGTGGTCCTGGAAGGCGGATGGAGCAAGGATTTTTCCCGGCGGGACCTGGCCGCCTCCATAACCGCCATTGATGGGGGGAAAAAAGGGGGATGGGTCGTATCCGGCGCCAACGATGCCGTCTTGGACGGATTTACCATTATCAACGGCCGGCCCCGTGATGCCGGCGATTCCCCGGTAGGTTCCGGGGTACACTGCCAGTCGACCTCACCGCTCATCATAAATAATGTCATCAAGGAAAACAAACCGGCAGGGATTTACTGCAATAACAGCTCGGCCGTGATCAAGGATAATATCGTTTCCTTCAATGAAGATGCAGGTATTTATGTTGAAAAAGGATCTGTTGTAACAATAAAGGGGAACACCATCAAAAACAACAAGATGGCCGGGATCGGCACCGGCACTGAACCGGTCTCCCGGATCGAGATCGGGAACAACATCATCCATGACAATGAGATGGCCGGAATCGATGCCCGGTCAGCGACCGGAACCATCTACAACAATATCATCTACCAAAACAAGAAGGCGGGCATAAGAAGCATCGCCACCCCGCTGGAGATAAGGAACAACACCATCGTGGCCAATCAGCAGGCCGGGATCATGGAGGAAGATCCCTTGGCCTTTGCCGCGGTAAAAAACAACATCATCACCCATAATGGCGATGCCGGGATCAGGGGAACCGGGAGGGGATATTCCTATAATCTGCTCTTTGCCAACAATATGACCGATGATTGCAATCCGGACTATCTCTGGTGCGTACGCCGTCAATTCGGCGGCTACGAGGATGAGCAAAGTTTTGGGCAACAAGGCAACATCATCGCCGACCCCTGGTATCTTTCTGCCGGGCGGCACGATTATCGTCTGCTCCCCGGCTCTCCGGCAATTGACGCGGGTGATCCCCATCCGCAGGATAACAACGATAATTTTGCCCCCTCCCTCGGTACCTCCCGCAATGATATGGGCGCCTATGGCGGTCCTACCGCCATTCCTGGGGAGAGAAATACCCATGATCCGCCCGAGGCTAGTCTGCCGCGGCAGATATATACGGGCAACCGGGATACCACGATAATCACCGCCATTACCGACCACCCGCCCACGGCGAAGATCAGCGGGATCTCCGACAAGGTCCTTCCGGGCGAAGTGGTAACCCTTTTTGGCTCGGCAAGCAGGGATCCGGAACGTCATTCCCTGACCTATCGCTGGGAGCTCTTTGCCCGACCCTTAGAGAGCCGGGCCGCCTTTAACGACAATACCCTGGGCAACCCCAGTTTCCCCGCGGACAGCCCGGGTTGCTACGCGGCCCGGCTGATCGTAAATGACGGCAGGCAAGACAGCCTGCCGGATACCCTGTATCTCTGCACCAGCAACCATAACCCGGATGGCAAAAGAAAGGTGCCGGAAGAATACCCGACGATCCAGGCCGCCATCGATGCCGCCGATCCCGGGGATGAGATTGTCGTGGGGCCAGGGATCTATCGGGAAAACCTCATCATCGACAAGCGGGTCGATCTGCTTGGCATTGACTGGCCGGTGATCGACGGGGGGACAAGGGAGGGAAATATCGATACCCTCCTGATCTTCCACCTGGGTGAGGAGGCCGGCATGGTCAGGGGGTTTGTCATCACCGGCGGCGGCAAGGGAGCCCTCGGCCACGGAGTCAAGATATGGAATTCCTCGCCGGAGATCTGTAATAATAAGATCATGAAAAACGGCCATGTCGGTCTGGGGATACACGGCCGGCAAGGGCTTACCGCCAAGACCAGGATCCACGACAATTTCATCTGCGAAAACCTGGTGGGGATAGGCAATGGCAAGGGCGGCAGCGGCCAAATATACAACAACTCCATCCATGACAACCAGGTGGTGGGCATAGGGGCCCGAGGATTTGCTACCCCCCGGATCTTCGGAAACAATATCTTTGGAAATCATGTCGGCGTCGGCTTAAGGGAGCAGGCCTTCCTCCATGTCGAGGGAAACCGCATCCATGACAATGTCTTTGGCATCGCCATCAGTCCCATTACCCCGGCCGAACCATCCGGGGAGGAGGAGATCGAGTTCGATGATAGCCTGGCCATCACCATAGACAATAACCAGATCCGTGACAACCTGCAGAACGGTGTCTTTATATCCTCGTTCAACATCTCCGACGTCACCATCGCCAACAATTCCATCATTGCGAACAATCATTGGTACGCCAAGGAAAGGAGGGGGGCCGGGATCCTGTACGGTTATCCCTGGCCCGCTCGGTTTGCGGCCGTGATGAAACAGAATGTCATTGCCGGCAACAAGGTGAACGACCTGGTAAACTATACCGGCTCCGAGCTTTTTCCGGCTTCCGGGGCCTTGATAATCGCCACCCCTCCGAACGTTGCCGGTTCGGGCCGGACCTTCCTGGCAGATCCTTTGCCGGTCCCGCCGATTTTCCCGGCCCCGGCCCTTGACCTGACCATGTGGCTCTCCAACCGGCCCCAGGGGGAAAGGATGAGGGTTGAATAGTGAAGGGGTTCCAGGCACCCCTCGACCTCCCCCCTTTTTTCGGCCTTGATCATCGTTTCGGCCATCTCATCAATGTCATTCCTGCGGAAGCAGGAATCCAGAAGTTAGGGCATGGATTCCCGCTTTCGCGGGAATGACGAACTGGCCCAAACGATGATCAACGCCATTTTTTCCTTGGCCATCCCTGGTCCTGGAGTGAAGTTTGCATAATCTTATTATAGTGCGGCTTAATGTAACGGATATTTCTCTCCTGCCCCTTTGCAGGGAGATAGCCGTATTCGGACCGGTTTCTCCCCGTCACTAATTTTTTTATCCAATAAAAGTTTTTTAAGAAATGGTGGTCAATGGTGGTCCATGGACATACAGTCCTATATCCCAACGCGAGAAACCATAAAGGGGGTGCTGAACCGGAAGGTGGAAGATCTCCCCACTTTGCCGGTAGTGGCGGTAAAGCTTCTCAAGATCACCCGAGACGACCGTTCCTCGGCATCCGATCTGGTCAAGGTCGTCGAGACCGATCCGGGGATCACCGCCAAGGTCCTCAAGATCGTCAATTCCGCGGCCTATGGTTTTCGCTCGAAGATCTCCTCGGTCAACCAGGCCGTGATCATCCTGGGCTTCAACTCCATCAGCACCCTGGCCCTGGAGGTGACGTTGTTCGAGCAGATGGTCCGGTCGAACCGGGGCAAGGAGTTTGACCGGATCTTTTTCTGGCAGCACTGTTTGTCAGTGGCCAGCCTGAGCATGGCCCTAGCCGAGGAAACCGGCCATCCGGCGCCGGAAGAGGTCTATACCGCCGGCCTGCTCCATGATATCGGCAAGATCATCTTAGATGTCTACGGCCGCATCAGCTATCGGGAATTCGTGAAAAATCTTCCCCAGTCCGACACCCAGATGGTGGAGGAGGAACGGAAGCTGATCGGTCTCGGCCATGACGAGGTGGGGGCCTATTTTTGCGCCAAATGGGAACTGCCCGAGGAGCTTCTGCTGCCCGTCCGTTTTCACCACCAACGGTTCAACCACCTGAATATTTCACCTTTGAGGGCCCTCGAGGTGGCCATCGTGGCCCTGGCCGACTTCATCACCTGGACCCAGGGGATCGGTTCGATCAATATTATCCGTCATCCCATCCTGCCGCCCGAGATAGATGAAATCATCGATCTCGGCAGCATTGATTGGCGGACTTTGATTGAACGGGTGGACCGGGAGGTGAAGACCACCGCGGAATTCTATGAATTTACCTTTCCCACATCGGACCAGTTCCGCGAAAATCTCCTGCGCGCCAATATCCGGTTGAGCCGGATGAACAGCCAGTTCTATCACCTCAAGGAAGATGTCGAAAAGCGGCTTAACGGACTTAACCGGATGAAGAAGAGCCTTACCACCCCCCACCGAAGTCTGGATACGGACGAGATCATGAGTTCCACCCTGGATGCCATTCATAAGGATTTTGGATTTGACCGTTCCTATATCATGAAAATCGATCCGGACCGCCGTTGCCTCATTACGCGGCGATACCAGGACAATTCTGGGCTCGGGGTGGATCTTGCCTCGATGGTCATGACCCTTTCCCCCCTTTCCGGGGGATTTCTTGAATGTTTACGCAAAAACACCCCAATGCTCATCATGGGCCGGACGAGCGGGGAGACCGAGTTCCTGGAGATATTACGGGCCAGGGAAATCGGGGTGGTGCCGATTTCCAATAACAAGCAGATCATCGGGCTTCTGGGCATTGACAATGCCCGCACCAACAAACCTATCGCCTCGGCAGCACTCTATGCCGTGGCCATCGTGGCCAATGAACTGGGAATTGCCCTGGAAAACGCCCGCCTCTTTGAGGAGATAAAAACCCGGGCCTATGTAGACGGCCTGACCAAGGTCAATAACCGGAGATCTTTGGATGATTTTCTTGCCGAGGCCTTTCACAAGACGGTGAAGGATAACGGGAAACTATCCTTAATCATGGTCGATATCGACCACTTCAAACACTTCAACGACACCTTCGGCCATCTGGCCGGCGACAGCGTGCTGGAGCTTCTGGGCGGCACCTTAAATAAATTCTCCCGGCCCACCGATCATGTGGGCCGTTACGGCGGCGAGGAGTTTATGATCATCCTTGCCGATACGGATTTTCCTGAGACGTTCCGCTGCGCCGAACGGCTGCGAAAAGAGATCGAGGACTTGGGTAAGCTCCTGGCCCGGCGCTTTCCCGGCCCGGCGCTCACGGTGAGCATTGGGGTGGCGAGTTTCCAACCCTTGATGAAAAGAAAGGAGGATCTCATCGCCAAGTCCGACCGGGCCTTGTATCTTGCCAAGGAGTGTGGTAGGAACCGGGTGATGAGCTGCCATGCATCTTCCGACCAAAGAAGCGAGGCCTCAATTGATAAATGGAATTAGAGGATACCCTGCAGGAAACAATCCATCCCTTGCCGGTGAGAACCTGCCCAATATAGCCGGTCACATCCGGGGCAGATGTAAAAAGAATCATAGTATTTTCTGGTCAACGGTTGCAACCGATTAATGATCTCTTCCTTGGAGATGACTTCAAGGATAGAGTTGCAGCACAGGCAGCGAGAAAAGGGCCTTGCCTGCCTTGCCAGGTCAAAGAGTTCCACCACCTCAAGCAGTTGTTCCCGCGGTGTTGTCGCCCGCACCAGGCGCCCGAACTGGACAACCTTTCGTTTCAGGAGTGTTGCGTCCTTGGTGAGCAGGATCCTTTGTTCCTCAAGGGCAATCCTGGCCAGTATCTTATCATCGAAAACCGGATGATATTGGGCATCAAACCCCAAAAGCCGCAGCAGCCGGGCGAGTTTACCCACGTTGACATCCACCACGAACCTGATTTTATCCGGCATTTTTTGTCGCAGGACACCCGGGCCATAGACATCTTCCGGGGTCATAACGGCATGGACCTCCACCATATCCCCGACAACAAGAATATAGTCAAATCCCTTTTCCTCGCCGTTAACCGTTAAATGGGCTATCTCGGTATGAGGGATGCCCAGGGACTCGATAACATCCTTTACAGAGGCCTTCCGGGTCAGGCAATATTCCACCCTTCCCGAATTATGGGGAGAAGTGAGCAATGGACTCAATGCCGGATGAAAATATAACAAAACCGGGACACCCATTTTCTTCTCTCTGGAGCGCCTTTTC
>CAZDYX010000053.1:0-522 GCA_964509775.1 uncultured Desulfobulbia bacterium
ACTCCTGACTCCTGACTCCTGAATTCTATTTTCACGGTAAATAATCTATAAAGTGGCGGCCACCTCTTCCATCATGAAGACCTCAAGGATATCACCGACCTTTATATCATTATAATTTTCAATACTAGTGCCGCATTCATAGCCGGTCAGCACCTCGCGGACGTCATCCTTGAAACGTTTGAGCGACGATATCCGGCCGGTAAAGACGACAATGCTATCCCGGATGAGTCTCACCTGGGCCCCACGTTCAATCTTGCCGTTCACCACGAAACAACCGGCAATGGTTCCAATCTTGGGCACGTTGAAGGTCTGCCGCACCTCGACCGCGCCAAGTATTTTTTCCACATAACTCGGGCCGAGAAGCCCGGTCATGGCCTTACGGATATCATCAATGGCATGATATATAACATCATAAAAACGGATATCGACATTCTCCCGGAGGGCAAGGTCCTGCATCTTGGAGTTGGGCCGCACATTAAAACCGATCACAATCGCGTCCGAGGCCGAGGCCAAAAGGATATC
>CAZDYX010000053.1:532-1828 GCA_964509775.1 uncultured Desulfobulbia bacterium
CGGTGCCGCCATGGAGGATACGCACCTTGATCTGGGGGGTGGAAAGTTTTACCAGGGCCTCGCCAAAGGCCTCGAGTGTACCCTGCACATCCGTGCGCAGGACGAGCCGTAATTCCTTGATTTTTCCTTCCTCAATCTTTTCAAAGAGTTTTTCGAGGGAAATCTTGGTGCTCGATGCCAGATCCACCTCGCGGGTCTTAAGCTGTCGGTGGCTGCTCACCTGTTTGGCCGTTTTTTCATCGGCCACCACGATGAACTCATCACCGGCCTGGGGGACGCCCGATATTCCCTGCACCTCAACCGGAGTAGACGGCCCGGCCACCTTAATAGGTTCGCCCTTGTCGTTCGTCAGGGATCGGACCTTGCCGTAGAACTGGCCGCAAACGAAAGCGTCTCCCGCCCGCAAGGTGCCTTGTTGTATCAAAACCGTGGCTATTGGTCCCCGGCCCTTGTTCAGTTCGGCCTCCAGCGCATATCCTCGAGCCCTGGCGCCGGGATCTGCCTTGAGTTCCAATATCTCGGACTGGATGAGTATATTTTCCACCAGTACCTCAATGCCGATATTCTTCTTTGCCGAAACCTCACAATAGATGGTGTTTCCACCCCATTCCTCGGGAAGAAGTCCCTGGTCGCTTAACTCCCGTTTCACTCGCTGAGGGTCGGCGCTCGGTTTATCAATCTTGTTGATGGCCACCACGATAGGCACATTCGCAGCCCTCGCATGGCTGATCGCCTCTTTGGTCTGTTCCATCACCCCGTCATCGGCGGCGACCACCAGGACGACCACGTCGGTAACCTGGGCGCCCCGAGCCCGCATAGCCGTAAACGCGGCATGCCCCGGGGTGTCCAGAAAGACCACATCCCCCCGGGATGAACGGACATAATGGGCGCCTATGTGCTGGGTAATGCCTCCTGCTTCGCCCGCCGCCACATCGGTCTTTCTGATGGCATCGAGGATGGAGGTCTTGCCGTGATCAACATGGCCCATCACGGTGACCACGGGTGGCCGCAGGATACGTCCGCCGCCGCCCTGTTGCTCGACTTCGCTGATAAAACCTTCTTCCTCGAAAAATCCCTTCTCCACCTCGTAGCCGAAATCACCGGCCACCAGGGTGGCGGTATCCACATCCAGTGCCTGGTTTACGGTGGCCATGACCCCAAGCGGAATCAGCTTCGCGATCACATCGCTCGACTTTATTCCCATCCTCCGGGCGAGATCGCCCACCGATATGGACTCGGGTATCTTGATCCGTCTTTTAATAGCCTTGGTTGGGGCAATCTGGGCTTGAACCTGTT
>CAZDYX010000053.1:1838-13712 GCA_964509775.1 uncultured Desulfobulbia bacterium
TGGGGTTGTCCGCCGAAACCTGCTCACCTTTAGACCGGTAACAGGAATTCTCTCGGCGATCTCGGCCACCTCTTCAAGCTCTACGTCATCCCCCTCCTGGCGTTTGGCAAGCAAGGACTTTTTGGCCTTTGCCGGCACCTCCGCCTCGTGGCGGATCTGGACCACACGTTTCCCTTTTTTGCCTTTTACGGCCTCGCCTCTCCCCCGTTCCTTCTCCTGCACCACGGCCTGTTCATGAACGTAGGTGGGAAGGGGCTCCCGTTTTTGGGGGGGATGTTTGACCGGCTGCGGCCTTCGCTCCCGTCCAATTGGGGCCTTTTCCGGAACCGGAACCGGAATAGGGATCGGCGCCTTTCTGATGACTTTTACATACTCTTTACGGGGAGGCGGTGCAGGAAGAACATCAACCGACTTCACTAATTTTTCCGCGACTGAGGGGGGGGGTGGAAACGGAGGCAACTCAACGGCCGGTTTTTCGACAAACTTCGGCGCGGTTTCCGTAGGTTCGGCAACAACCTCCGCAAGGGGTGGAGGTTCAGGTAACGGTTCCGGCTGGGCCTTCTCTTCTATGAATTCATGGGAGAGAGGTGCCTCCTTCCCCGGCTCTTCTTCCCGAGCTGGAAACACCTCCTGCGGCCGGATGGGTTCCTCCCTCATCTCCACGGGTCGGGAAATCTCAACGGGCTGTTCCTGTTCGGACAGCACCGCCTCGGTTTCCGGAACCGCTGGTCGGACTTGCGGACTCTCCGGCTCATAGCGAATCGGGCTGGTCCGCCGCCGGATGATTGTTCGACCACCTGCCCGGTCAATGCGTTTTTCTTCTACCTTTTTACCTGCTATCCCAAAGACCTTCTTACGGATCTCTTCAACCACGTCTTCATCCAGGGTTGAATTATAGGCCTTAACATTGTATCCCAGTTCCTTGAGTTGCGCGGTCAAGATCTTGCTGTCCACTCCCGCCTCTTTTGCCAACTCGTAAACCCTGATCTTCGTCATTCTGTTCTCCACACGTGATGCACTTGTAAGAAGGCGAAAATAAACATCACCTTCACTCAACCGAATGACCCTGGCCGCTATCTGTCCCGCCCTGTTGCTCCTCTTGCTGGTGTTTCTGGGCAAGGCGGATCAGATGCAAGGCCTGCTCCGGTCGTCTGCCGAGGCCTCCGCCACCTCGTGCAAGGAGGTAAACCCCCCCTTGTACAATATCTCGGCCGTTTTTTCGTCCACGCCGGGAAGGTTTACCAACGACTGGTAGCCCTCCTGCATTAATTTCGAATAATTGGTTTCGCTCTTTACATCTATTTTCCACTCCAGAAGCCGGCTCGCGAGTCTGACGTTTTGCCCCTGCCTGCCGATGGCAAGGGAGAGCTGGTCATCGGGGACCACCACCAGCAGGGCCTTGTTCGCCTCGTCCACGCTTACCAGGGTTACCTGGGCGGGCGCCAGGGCATTGGACACGTATTTGGCCGGGTCCGGGCTCCAGGGGACGATATCGATCCGTTCCCCCTGAAGTTCCTGCACGACGTTTTGTACCCGCGACCCCTTCATGCCCACGCAGGCGCCTACCGGATCGACGTCGGAATCCCGGGAGGCCACGGCGATCTTGGCCCGCAATCCCGGTTCTCGCGCGGTACCCATGATCTGCACTATCCCTTCGGCGATCTCCGGTACCTCAAGGGTAAACAACTTGTTTAAAAATTGGGTATGGGTCCTGCTTAAGACCAGTTGGGGGTCTTTCGTGGTTTTGCGTACATCCAGCAGATAGGCCCTTATTCTATCGCCCTGACGAAAGGACTTTCGTGGTATCTGCTCATTGACCGGCAAGATGGCATCGGTTCTGCCCAGATTGACAATGATGTTGCCTCGTTCAAATCTCTGGACAATCCCGTTAACTATATCACCCTTGCGGTCTTTGAACATATCATGGATGACATCACGCTCGGCATCCTTCATTTTCTGAATGATAACCTGCTTGGCCGATTGGGCGGCGATCCGGCCCAAATCGGCGATGTTGTCCATTTTTGTGCCGATACCATCTCCGATCTGTGCTTCCTGGTCAAGTTCCAGTGCATCTGACAATAAGATCTCGGTTTGCTCATCCTGGACCTTGTCCACCACCATATGGAACTGAAAGACCTCTATTTCGCCGAGTTCGTCATTATATGCAACCTCCAGATCACGAAGCTGGCCGAACTTTTTTCGTACCGCCAGCTTCACCGCCTCTTCAAGGGTCTCGATAAGGACGTGCCTTTCGATTCCCTTATCTCTGCAGATCTGGTCAATAATCCTTTTCAGGTCCGTAACCATAAAGTTTGCTCCGTAATTTACTCCAGATACCAGGTCAATATTAACTCGTTTTCGTAACTACTCAGGTTGTTTAGTCTATTAGACTGTAGTCTGTTAGGTAAAAAAATTAACTATTCAGGCCTGTTAGGTATTCAGGCTAAAGTCTGTTAGCAAAAAACGATCGGAAATAAGGGTGCAAAGCGTGCCTCATCTGGTATTTTTCAGTTGCTAATAGACTAAACACCTACAGACTATCCACCTGAGTAGTTATTCGTTTTCAATCAACGGCATGGTGGGATAGGTTATTATAGACGTAAATCAACTGTCCGTTAGAATTCAATCTCAAGATTTGCCTTAGCAACCAAGGAAAGAGGGATAACGACCTCTCCTTCCTTGTTGGTTGACAGAAGCACATTTCCCTCACGTATTCCGACGATGGTCCCCTTAAACACTTGTTGTTTCCCGATGGGTTCTGCTGTTTTTATCCTTACCTTTCTTCCGGCAAATCGTAAATAATCAGCCTCGTTGCGTAACGGCCGGTCGAGTCCCGGGGAGGAAACCTCCAGATGATAGGGATGATGAATGGGATCATCCACGTCCAGGAGATCACCCATCTCTCGGCTAACCGCCGTGCAATCATCAATGGAGACGGTCCCTTCCTTGTCAATGATGAGGCGCAAAACCCAACCTGTCCGTTCCCTCCGGAACTGGACAGCGAAAAGTTCGAGCCCCAATCCCTCAAGAACCGGGATTACCAATCTGGCAACCGCCTCCTCAGTTTTTTGGGTCTGGGTAAGACTCTCGTGATTATCTTGCTTCATAATAAAAAAAAGCGGGCTTATAGCCCACTTTTTAAAAAAGAAAAAAATCCTTGGCGTTAGTTTAACTGATTGCTATTGGCCATTAAAAACTGACAAGGGGGATTTCACCAAGTCTGCTCACGGCTTTTCAGTTTTTTAATTGTTACTCCGCACCAAGTGGGCCTCTTGCCTCTGCTCGCCATTCTCGAAACAGCGGAATCACACGCGACGATGGAGCGGACAACGGGGTTCGAACCCGCGACACCAAGCTTGGGAAGCTTGTACTCTACCAGCTGAGCTATGTCCGCTCGAAAGAGATAAAACTTAACGCTTAAAAGGCAATATAACAGATAACGTTCCAATGTCAAGGTTACAAAACACGACCCCGGATATTCGACATAGCTAAAGGTTAATCCCTGCTGCTGCCAAGGAAACGCAGGAGGCTCAAGAAAAGGTTGATGAAGTCGAGATACAGGGTCAAGGCGCCCATGATGGCCCCCTTGCGCATGGCAGCCTCTCCGTCGGCCATGATGGAAATTTCGTTGCCCATCCGGGTGATGCGCTGCACGTCATAGGCGGTAAGCCCGGTGAAGACGATGACGCCGATGGCCGAGACCACCCATGAAACCATTGAGTTGCCCACGAAGATATTGACCACCGAGGCGAGAATCATGCCGATAAGGCCCATTACCATGAAGGAGCCCAGTCCGGTAAGATCTTTTTTGGTAACAAATCCGTAAATGGCCATGCTGGCGAACATGCCGGCGGTGATGAAAAAGGTCGCGGCCACCGAGGTCATGGTGTAGGAGATGAGGATGACGGAGAGAGTAAGGCCGTTTAACGCCGAGTAGGCGAGGAACAGGCCGGTGGCGGTGGCTGCGGATAAAGCCTGCAGCCGTCCGGAGAGGAAGAGCACCAGCCCCAGCTCGCCGAAAATCAGGCCGAAAAAGATCAGCTTGTTCCCGAAGATAAGCTGCAGCATGGCCGGAGAACTCGCGGTCAGATACGCGATGAGCCCGGTCAGACCCAGGCCGACGGCCATCCAGTTGAAGACCTTGGCGAGAAACAGGGTCGAGGCCTCGATCTCGGACCGCTTGGTCTGGGCGATTGATAGTGCTTCTATTTTTGAACGATTGATGTGGTCCATAAATTCCTCCATTTTTCTCTCTGGTTTTGGTCAAAAACCTGTATTAAGACACTTAAATTAAGCGATTAGCCGTATGATTACCAGGTAATATCCTGTACATATAACAATATCTCCAAGTCACGTCAATGGCACACCTGCTCCAGGGTGCAATTAAGAGTCAGACAATCTTAGGCCTCGAAACTAACAGCACCAAAATGGCAGACAACTTGTTAATCAAACGCGCGAACATGTTAAATCCTTCGGGGTAATTCTATAAGTCGCTGTGAATCTGCACCTCAATTCATACGTTCCGTTTTTATCTTTCCTTCATTTTTGAAGGGCTATAAGATAGTTGTTGACAGGGAAACCAGTAAGGTCAAAAAATTGCAAATTTCGGCATGGTTCAACGTTCCCGGTTCAAGAGTTCAAGGTTGGGTTCCTGGAAGCCACCATCCTCTAAACCTGGAACCATGAACGTGGAACCTATTGAACCATGCCCAAATTTCCGATTGTACCATCAAGCAGTACAATGCGCGCCTTAGGAGAGCAGCCTTTTTGCAAGACCGGCCGACCTTTTTTACCGGAGGTATCTACGTAGGGATGGTGCACCTTTATGTTATCGTCAGTGCAAAAGAGGGGATCTGCCATCTCACCTTTTCCGATGTTCATCACCAGAACGCCCGGGCATGGCTCAAAAACCGGATGGGTGCCCGTATGCTTTCACAAGGGGATGATCGAAAACATGAATTTTCTCGGCAGATAAACGAATTTTTCCAAGGAACACGCAAAGATTTTCACCTTCCCATATCCCGACTCTTTTTAGAACGGGGAACCGCCTTTCAACAGATGGTCTGGAACGAGCTCAAAAAAATTCCTTTCGGAGAAACGCGCACCTATGGCACGATGGCCAGGCTTCTGGGCAGACCTCGTTCTTCCCGGGCCGTGGGCCAGGCCTGCGGCGCAAATCCCCTGGTCCTGATCATCCCTTGCCATCGGGTGATCGCTACCCGGGGTCTCGGCGGGTTTGCAGGTGGAACCGCCATAAAACACTATCTCATTGAATTTGAAAAAGGGGGCGACTCATGCTTGCCTTAAATGCCAATGCCCAATTTGTCCTGGCAAAACGCTATTTGAAAAAAAATGAACGCGGAGAGGTCATTGAAACCGTTGACGAGATGTTTAAGAGGGTGAGCAGGGCCGTTGCCCAGGCAGATGAGAAATACGGGGGTCCGGATGCTGTTGCCGACAGTGAAGAAAAATTCTTCCTGCTCATGACCGGGCTCGATTTTCTGCCGAACTCCCCCACCCTCATGAATGCCGGCCGTCAACTCGGCCAATTGTCCGCCTGCTTTGTCTTACCCATTGAGGACTCCATTGAGAGCATCTTCGAGACCCTTAAAAACACGGCCATCATCCATAAGAGCGGAGGCGGCACCGGGTTTTCCTTTTCCCGGATCCGGCCGGCCAATGACAAGGTGAAAAGTACCCACGGCATCTCAAGCGGTCCAATATCCTTTATGCGCATCTTTGATGCGACCACCGAGACCATCAAGCAGGGAGGCGCCCGCAGGGGGGCAAACATGGGGGTACTGCGGGTTGACCATCCGGACATCGAGGGCTTTATCTCGGCAAAAAAAAAGGGCTCGCACCTGAACAACTTTAACCTGTCAGTGGCCCTCACCGAGGATTTTATGGAAAAGGTGCGGCAAAACGCCCCCTACGCCCTGATCAACCCCCATACCGGCCTCAAGGTACGTGAGCTTTCGGCCGGGTTAATATTTGACAAAATTGTCGACTCGGCATGGGAAAACGGCGAACCCGGCATTCTCTTCATCGACCGGATCAATCGCTCGAGCACCCTGCCCCGACTCGGTCCCATCGAAGCGACGAACCCGTGCGGCGAGCAACCGCTTCTGGCCTATGAGTCATGTAACCTTGGCTCCATTAACCTTTCCCGCTTCGTCGACCGGGGTGCCATTGACTACGAACGAATGGGCCGGGTGGTTGCAACCGCCGTCCATTTCCTCGACAATGTCATCGATGTCAACAAATATCCCCTCAGGGAAATTGAAAAATTGACCCTTGCCAACCGGAAGATAGGCCTTGGGGTGATGGGTTTTGCGGATATGCTGATCAAACTGGGTATCGCCTATGACAGTCAGCGGGCAGTGGAAATCGCGGATGAGGTCATGGCCTTTATTGATCAGGCGGCCAAAATGGCCTCCATCGAACTTGCCAAGGAACGCGGCAACTTTCCCCATTACCAGAGCAGTATTTTTGATGATCCCAAGACCCCCTTTATGCGCAACGCCACTCATACAACCATAGCCCCCACCGGCACCATCAGCATAATTGCCGGCTGCTCAAGCGGGATCGAGCCCCTCTTTGCATTGCGTTATGCCCGGCATATCCTGGACGGACAGCAGTTGGAAGAGGTCCATCCCCTGCTGATTGAGGCATTGGAAAGGGATAAATCAATAACCCGCGAACTCAAACAGCAAATCATGGCCAGCGGTATGATCCGCGAATTGGCCGGTGTTCCCGAGCTTCTCAAAGAGATTTTCGTGACTTCCATGGAGGTGCTGCCTGAGGCCCATATCCGCATTCAGGCCGCCTTTCAACGCCACACCGACAATGCGGTGAGCAAGACTATCAACTTCCCGGCCAACGCCACGCCCGCTGACATTAAAAAGGCTTACTGGCTGGCCTATGAGGCAGGGCTCAAGGGGCTGACCCTTTACCGTTACGGCAGCCGGGCAGAACAGGTGCTCCGGCTCCAGGACGGCGCCAGGTTCACGAACGGTCTTATCCCTCGCCCCCGGCCGGGCCGGACACATGGCCTTACTGAACGGATCAAGACCGGTTGCGGGAACCTCTATGTCACGGTAAATTCCGACCCGCAGGGAATCTGCGAGGTCTTCGCCAGCATGGGCAAAACCGGAGGGTGTGCCTCCTCCCAAGTCGAGGCCATCGGTCGCCTGGTATCCCTGGCATTACGGTCCGGGGTATCCTTGAGCGTGATCGGCGAGGAGCTTGCCGGTATTCGTTGTCCATCGCCCATCTGGCAGAACGGAGAGATGGTCCTTTCCTGCCCTGATGCCGTAGCCAAGGTTGTTGGCAACGTTATCGGCACCCGTCCGGCATCGGCGTCGCCCACCATGGGTGCCTGCCCGGACTGCGGAGGGACATTGAAACATGAGGAAGGATGTATTGCCTGCCACTCCTGTGGCTTTTCCCGGTGTGAATAACCCTATGCCTTATCACCTTTGAGTTTTAACCACTGCGCTGCTATCCGTTCCTTTATAGGGGCAAGAAGACGGTAAGGGACAGGGACGTTGCCGTTCACATTCCCCAACATGATCCGGGGCCGGTTGTCGCCATGGAAATCACTGCCCCCGGTAATCAGCATGCCGATCTTCCTTGCTATTGCCTCAAGGCGGTTTACGGTCGCGACATCATGATCCGGATAATAGACCTCAACCCCGTCCATGCCCAAGGCCTTTAGGTCATAGAGCACCCTGGATAACAGGGAATGTCGGGGTATGCTCGTGCCGGGATGGGCAATAACAGCCACTCCGCCGGCAGCGTGGATCAGCGCCACCGCCTCCTGGGCCGAATACTTGAACCGTTCCACATAGGCGGGCCTTCCTTTTCGGAGAAAGAGGGAAAAGGCATCCTGCATGGTCTTCACCATCTTTTTATCAACCAGGAGACGAGCGATATGGGGCCGGCCAAGCTGGCCGCCAGAAGAGTATCCCCGCAGCTCTTCCATACTTACCGGCAGGCGAAGCGCCTTAAGCCGATGGATAATCTCCTGGTTGCGGACGGCCCGCGCCTCCTGTATCCGTACCACCTTTTGGCAAAAGATCGGGTCATCGACCCTTATCCCATAGCCGAGAATATGGATAGAGACGGAGTCAAGATAAGAACCTATTTCTATGCCGGGGATGACCTCCACCCCTTTTTCCTTGCCGGCAATGTGGGCCTCGGCAACCCCGGAAACGGTATCATGGTCGGTGATGGCAAGGGCCGTAAGACCGCTATCACAGGCAAGTCTCACCAGTTCGGCCGGCGTGAAGGTGCCGTCAGAGCAGGATGAATGGACATGAAGATCGATGAACGTCATATACCGAAAAGGAGTTTGGAGGTGTGCTGTTACCGTGAAAATAGAATTCAGGAGTCAGGAGTCAGAATTCAGAATTAGTCCTTAACATGCCCAGCTTGTCTTTACTTCCATATTCTGACTCCTGAATTCTGGATTCTTCATTCTTGATTCATGGCTTTTTGGATGACCTTAGTGAGATCCTCCAGGCAGAATGGCTTCTGGATAAAGCCATGGGCGCCCTGCGCAAGGATCTCGCGGCTCGTCTCATTGAGGGTATATCCGGATGAAATGATCACCTTGAGTTCCGGCTTTATTTCTTTCATCCGGACAAACGCCTCCTTGCCGTCCATCACCGGCATATTCATGTCAAGGATCACAAGATCTACCTCCCGGCAATGTTCGGTCAGGACCTTGATCGCCTCCTCGCCGTTAAGGGCGACCATGGTCCGATAACCCCCATCCTCCAGAAACTCCCGCAGCATGGTGTGAACGATGACCTCATCATCCACAATGAGGATTGTTCCCTCTCCCTGTAGTTCCACCTCGGTCGCGGACGGCCCTTCAGACTCCTCGCCGGAGGCCGCGGGTATATGTACGGTAAAGGTGGTTCCTTGCCCGACCTTGCTCGTTACCTGGCAGAAACCATTATGCCTTTTAACGATCCCATACACCATGGCCAAGCCCAGGCCCGTTCCCTTGCCGATTTCCTTGGTGGTAAAAAACGGCTCGAAAATACGGGATAGTATCTTTTCTTCTATACCAGTGCCGTTGTCGGAAACCAAAAGTTGAACATGTTCACCAGGCCCGGCCTCGGGCTGGTTTGCGCAGAATTCTTCATCCAGGGTCACCGGCGCGGTCCGCACTATGAGCCGACCGCCATTGGGCATGGCATCCCGCGCGTTCACACAGAGATTCATGATAACCTGCTCAAGCTGGCCTGAATCGCCCAACACCTTGGGAAGATCGGGTTCAAGCGCAAGCTCGATGGTAATAAATTTACTGACCATCGTTTTAAACAGTCCGATAACACTTGTAACACCGTCATTGAGCGCCACCAACCGGTCTTGCCCGATATCCTGGCGGGCAAAGGTAAGCAATTGCTTGGTGAGGCTTGCGGCCCGCAACCCGGCCTTCTCAACGGTGGCGAGGACTTCCACATCGGGATCCCCGGTTTTTTTGCTCCTCTTTAACAGGGCAATATGGCCGATGATGCCGCAGAGGATATTGTTAAAATCGTGTGCCACTCCGCCGGCAAGGGTCCCAATGGCGGTAAGTTTTTCCGCCTCCACCAATTGGCGCTGGGTTCGCTTGAGCTCGGCCATCTTGAGTTCGAGATCCTTGTATAACCCGATATTCTCCCTGGCCACGGTGATATTGTTGGCCAGGATGCCCAGGATATCCGCATCCTCTTTTTGGAAACCGCCATCCTTGCTTACCGCGATCAACGCCCCCTGCAATCCATTCTTTTTAACCAGCCAACCGATCAACATATTATGCGGTTTCGCCCCATCGGCCTTTACGCCAAAAGGCCAATCTTTTTCCGCCAATGAATTGTCGATAATGGTCTGCCCTTCATTGGCCTGATATACCCGCAACACCTGATCCTTATTGAGGGCGAGAGGCGTTGTCCCTATCTGCGGCCGCCTTGCGTCGGTAAGATACAGGAGAAAACCATTATTTTTTTCATTCGGGAGGATGATCCCCTGCTGTTCCACGCCAAGAAGCCTGATAACACATGACCCCATTGAATGAAGCAGGTCCTTCATATCACGGGCCGCATGCAGAGAGATGGCGAGCGAGTTTAGTCGGTTCAGCCCGTCAAGATATTGTTGAATCCTGGCCTGTCGGTTGACAAGCGCCTCGCTCATCTCATTGAAGGATTTGATCAACTCGCCGAACTCGGTGCCGGTCCGGTAGTTCACCTTAATGCCTTCCTTGCCCTCGGCGATCTGACGGGCGCCAAAAAGCAGGGCATCTATGGGCCTGGTAATCTGCCGGGTCAAAAAACGGGCCACAAAAAAGGCCAGCAGGAAAGTGACCATAAGAATAAGGACCAGAAACTTATAGGTCCGGTAGATGTTATCAATCTGTTGCTGGGTACGGTGTTGGATCACCATCCCGGCCCGGCTCACCATCTCCTCGATCTGCTTGACGATGCGGTCGCTCATCTCGGCGATATCGTGTTGGATTTTCTGCTGCCTTTTCTCATTACCCACGGTAGTAATGAAAAAACTGAGACGTTCCTCAAAGGTGTTGATGAGCTGACCGGTTTTGGTAATTTCCGCGGCGACTTCCGACCGGTGATGGCAGGTGGAACAACGTTCAGCCGACATCGTCAATTTGTGGGCGGCGGCAACCACCTGGTCGAGATGTTCGGCAAAAACGTGACCTGGGGCATAGATGTAATTGCGCACCTCCTGGGCGCTGAGATTCAGGGCCTGACGGATAGCGCTGATCTCGTGCATATTGATCAGATAGCGAAGGTCGGAGGTAATGGAGAGGAGTTTATAACTGGTAACCCCGGTGCCCAGGGTAAAGAGGGAGAAGATGAGGACGATGGAAATGATTATAATCCTTTTCATTGGTTATAATATTGATAATTCTCCATTTGGATGCCGGCCTCCCTTGCCATGTCAAACACCGGCTGGTAATCGGCCTTGGTCGTCTCTGCAAAGCGAAGCGCGCCCAGCTTTTCGAGCACCGTACCCCCTTCAGGACCAAGATGCAAGTTAAGGAGAAGGGTCTTAATCTGCTGCTTCACCTCTGTGGGCAGGTCGGGCCGCACACAGAGGCCATTGGAAGGTACGGGATGCGAGGTGGCCAGGATGACCAACTCCTTCTTGAGGCGGGGATTTTCCTTGCTTAACCGGTCAAAAATACTGTTTTTTGCTGCCCCGACATCGGCATCACCCTCCAGAACTGCCATGATCGCGGCATCATGGCTGCCGACAAACACGACCTCATGAAAATACGCCGCAAGATCAGCAACACCGTAGCGCTTTAAATAGGCGACCGGAAAAACATATCCGGCCGTGGTTGCCTTTTCCACCAAAGCGAGGTTTTTTCCGCGCATCTGCTCGACCGTCTGGATGCCGCTGTCTCGCCGGACAAATATGTAGCCGCAATAGGTGGAGTTGCCGTCCGGATTGACCGGCCTTGCGAGCGGCTCGTCACCCAACTGGGAAATCGCGAGGGCGCCGGTAAAGGAACCGAGAAAGGCCCCGTCTATCTTTCGTTCCCGCAACCGGTCAACAATATTTCCGTATCTGCTTAAGATGGTAAATTCGACCTCCCGCCCCAGTTTTTCGGAAAGATACTTGCCCAGCGGCTCAAAACGCGCCACCTGTTTAAAGACATTCATTTCCGGCACCAGGCCGAGAAGGAGCTTCTCCGCTGCCATGACCCGACAGGGAGCAAGACAAAGGAGGAAATAAACAATATACCGCCACATAGTCCTACCCCCGAAGCATCCCCCTAGATCCATATTTTACGAGATTATCAAAATTCTGGCATGGTTCAATAGGTTCCACGTTCACGGTTCTAGGTTTGGAGGATGG
>CAZDYX010000054.1:0-13684 GCA_964509775.1 uncultured Desulfobulbia bacterium
AAAATCCCCCTAAACCCCCCTTTATCAAGGGGGGTCGGGGGGGGATTTATTAAGCCGGATTCACGCACGATAGCCAATTTCCAAACAGGCTCTAACCGGACAACACTGAAGGGGTATACAAAAAATCCGGAAAAACCTGGAAAAATAGCGGGTGGGTAAAAAATGTGCTTTTAAAATAGAATTTTTTTGATTAAAAGAGAGATAGTTTGATATTCTCAAGTAAAAAGTAGGGATTACTTTGCCTAACGTGTTGGGTTGTGTGTATTTTCCGAGTCCCTAAATCCTCGGTGTTATTGGGCGGATGGCCTTGTTTTTTTGGGCCAATCAAAATGGTTAAGCAGGAACAATAGGTTGGCCAGAGCTATTATTTTTATCCTCGGGCTTTTGCTGGGCATGTCGCCAGGTGTTTGGGCGAGTCAGGATGATATCGTCATCGTCTTGAGCAGCCGGCTCGTGGCGTATAAAAAGGCGGTTGCCGGTTTTCGGGAAATATGTGAAGCCGATATGCCGCGGGCAGGTCCGAAGTGCATATGTCCCCATCACATTACCGAACTGGTCAATACCGATTTTAAAAGCCAGGCCGAACTGCGCCGTCGGATTGAAGAACTTGGTCCTGCCATTGTCCTTGCCGTGGGCACCAATGCCTTGAACACGGCGACCTCCCTTTCTGCCGATATTCCGGTTATCCATCTTCTGGTGCCGTTCCCTGAAGCACTAAAAAATAATCGACCTCATATCTACGGCGTGGCCATGGATATTGATCCGGCGGCCCAGCTTTCCGCCCTTATCGAGACCATGCCGCAGGCCAGACGGGTGGGCGTGGTCTTTGATCCGGCCAAAACCGGCGAACTCGTACAGAAGGCCAGGGAATTTTGCCGGGTAAAGGGACTATCCCTTGTCAGCAGAGAGGCAGAGAGCCCTGCCGGGGTGCCTGACCTCATCTCCTCCCTGCGAGGGGAAATAGATGTCTTCTGGATGATTCCCGATCTTACCGTGGTTACCCCGCAGACCACCGAGTTCCTTTTTCTTTTTTCTCTGGAAAATCGGGTGCCGGTTTTAACCTTTGCAGAAAAATACCTGGAGCTGGGGGCCACCTTCATGGTCGGCCCTGATGCCTTTGCCATGGGTAAGACAGCTTTCGAGTTGGTTAAACAGATACTCGCAGGTAAAGAAAAGCCGCGACCACTGGCCCCAGGTCCCAGGCCCAAGGTGGTTGTTAATACTAAGATTGCGGAAAAATTGGGAATTAGGCTTGAGACCGGAGATGAACGTAGCCCAGCCCCTACGGTAGGTCCATAATGACGATGATAAAACGTCTTAAAGGCAATTTTACCGTCAGGGTGCTTGGGTGTGTAATAGGCTTTATTGTCGTCCTTTGTTTTTTTTTGAGCCTGGTGTTCTTCAAATTTCAGGAAGAGATGGTGCGTGGGAATATGCTCGACCAGGGGAGTATTATCGTTCGATTTTTGGCACAAAACAGCCGACTTGGCGTTTTTACCGAGAACCGGGAGCTGATTGCCAATATCGCCGACTCAGCCCTTAGTCTGCCGGGGGTAAAATGGGCATGCATCCTTAGCAAGCAGGGTGAATGTATGTTTCCCCAACAGCACAAGACGCTACCGACGGATACGGATCAACTGTATTACGCTGCGAGCAGGTCGGCCCTGGCGAGAATCCTGAATAGCAAGCAGACCTTTGAAGAGGATCTTCCGGGTGACTGTTACCTCTTTTGGGCGCCGATCCTCGTGGGCGCAAGCCTTTCGCCGGATTCTCTCTTTTTCGGAAGGGGAGCCGACAACGCAGGCCCGGACCAGGTCCTTGGGATCGCCGGCATCGGGATGGATAAACGGATTATTAAGGAGATGACCCGTACCGTGCTGCGGCGAACCTTCGTGGTGGGGGCGGTGTTTCTCTTAATCGGCTGCATGATTGCCTATTATATTATTAAGTCCATGACCCGGCCCTTGAATGCATTGATTGCGGATGTGAGGTCCAGGGGCATTGAGGTTGAGGGGGCGGATGATGAAATGGGGATGCTCGCCGACACCTTTAGCCATGTCATCGAGTTGCTCGGCAAGGCCATTTCCACGATCAATACCCTCAATGCCGACCTGGAGAGAATGGTGGATGAGCGTACCCGGCAGCTTGTCCTTGCCAATGAGGAAGTGGTGCACAAACACCAGGAACTAGCTGAGGCCTATAAACACCAGGGAAAAACCATGGACGAGCTCAAGGAGGCCCAGGTCCAATTGGTCCAATCGGAGAAGATGGCTGCCCTTGGCCAGTTGGTGGCAGGGATGGCGCACGAGATCAATAATACCGTCAATTTTGTCACCGGCGCCTTACCTCCTCTAAATAGGCTGCTCAGTGATCTACAAAGACTTCTGGCCCGTTACGACAGCCTTGCCCTTGATGACGGACAAGACCAGATCGGGCGCAAACTCCAGGAGGTAGCGGCATGTAAGGCTAAAATCTATTACGATGAACTTTTTAAAGGTGTCACGACGATGCTTGCGAGTATCGCTGAAGGCGCCAGGCGAACAACCAAGATTGTGACGGATCTGAAAGATTTCTCCCGGCCTGACTCCGGTCATCTGGTAGAGACGGACATTATCGAGGGGCTGGAGAAAACCCTTACCCTTTTTTCCCATGAATACCGGCACAAGGTTGAGATCGTGCGGGAATATGATCGAACGCTCCCGCAGGTGCCGTGTTTTCCCGGCCAGTTGAATCAGGTGTTTTTAAATCTCCTTATTAATGCCATACAGGCCATCAAGGGTCATGGTACGATCAGGATCAAGGCCTGGGCAAAAGAGGGATTTTTCCATGTGCGTTTCAAGGATAACGGCGAGGGGATGTCGCCTGCGGTCCAGCAAAAGATCTTCGACCCCTTTTTCACCACCAAGGAAATTGGGGTTGGAACCGGGCTTGGCCTTAGCGTTTCCTACGGGATCATCAAAAGACATAAGGGGACCATCACGGTCCGGAGTGAACCTGGCCAGGGCGCGGAGTTTGAGATCGCGATTCCTTTGGCGAAGGGAAGGGATCAGGAGTCAGAATTCAGAATAGAGGCCGGGCTGTCTTTTCATTCTGAATTCTGAATTCTGAATTCAAAAAGCTTGATAGATGCACTCTTAGACTGAAACGGTAAGAATCGCAGGGATGCTCAGCACGAGCCCTCGGCAGTCATAAGATTTTGCAGATTTTGTTTTGCAAATTCCAGGGAAGGGTCGATACTAATTGCCAGTTCATAGTAGCGGATCGCCTCGGGTAAATTACTGAGCTCCCGGTAGTTGGTGGCGATATTGGCATAATCGATGGCTGAACTGGGATTGAGCTCCACCACCCGGCTGAAATGGTCGATGGCCGATCGATGATTTTTGAGCTTGAAGTGGCAGAAACCAAAAAGATTATGGACGTCGGTACGCGCCTCCTCTAATTCCCTCGCCATTTCCAGGACCCTGATGGCCCCCTGGTAATCCTCCATATCCTTGTGGCAGTGACCCATGTAGGAATAGATGTAGGGCAGGTCCTCGGCCTCGGGGTTTAAGAGGGAGGCCTGGTGGAAATAGGTAAGGGCTATCTCCGGCCGGCCAAGGGCGTAGTGGTTGCGGCCAATGTAGAAATGGAGGTAATAGGCGTCGGGCAATAGTTTTTCCAAATGGAGAAGTTTCCGGATGGCCTCCTCGGGGTCGGGGATAAGCTCGGACACGAGTTTTGCCGCAAACAGGCCGACATCGTTCACCCGGGATCGTTCCCGGAAATGGGCGCCCGGTATGATGGTGTAGATGGCCGGTATCCGGAGCTGTTCGTGCATGGTGTCTACAACAAAGACCTCCATGCCGATTTTTTGTAAGGCCGAAAGGCAGTTCTCAATCTCGATGCGCAGGTTGTTGTCGGCGATGTCATTCATATCCCCAAGGCTGATCATACGTTCCGGAGCAATGACATAGTCTGCCTCGGCAAGGCTCATGGGCTTGGGCAGACCACTGGCCAGGTAATTTGCGCCGGTGTCGAAATCGCCGGCGAGCTGGGCCACCTCGGTAAGGGCGCGGATGAGGGCCTTGTTGGGGTTGGGGGTGGTTCCGGCGGTAAAGACGATCTCGCTTTTTATCGGAAAGGTGTTGGGATCTATGGCAAGGGCGGCCACGGTGGGAATGCCGGTATTGAGGGTGAAGTCGTTCAGATAGAGCAGGATGCCGTTTATGGTGAACTTCATGATCAGGTCCCGGGTCACCGGATCATCGATGCTCTTCATATCAATGGCCGGGGTCTTGACCCGGTCGTGACTGACGATTGCGGATACGTGCCGTTCGACGATCTCGCAGATCCCCTGGATAATCGCCTCCTCATAGGTGTTCCCGGCCGAAGGGCCATTAAATTCATTGATGGCATAAAACCAGCTAAAGGGGATAAGAACCTCCTCCGAGCGCGTGAGGTTGGTTGCCCAGGTCCATTGGATCGGGATGTCGGCTAAGAGCTTTTCAAGAAAAGATGCGCTGTGCTTCGTGTCATGGACCGAGAGGAGAAGCTGCTCAAGCGGTATGACCGGATATCCCTCGGCCTTGACCCTGGTATAGGTGGCAGTGAGGAAATTATCCGGATTTTTTACGAAGCTAAAAAAACTGAAACGCTCTCCCAGTTCCATACAAGCGCTGGCCTGTGCCTGTTCCGGGGTGCATCCCTTGCCCATCTGTTTTTTGGTGCCGATGATGTGGTTTGCGTCCTTGCCGCACACGCTGAAAAAGACCGGGATCTTCAGTCGGCCGTTATCGATGCGGCGCACCTCTTTTAAAATATCAAGATCCACCTTCTTAAGGCGGTCCTTAAAACGTGCAATGGTCTCAATGGGGGTGAAGACCTTGTCCTGGTCGTAGGTATAGGTCTTAAAGCTATCATTAAGTCTGATGACGTTTTTTTTCATCCTGGTTTCCTTCCGATGTCATTAATTAATGTGGCCCCAATATGGTTTTTCGACGGAAAAAAGTCAAGCAAAAATCTTATTTAATTGATAGGGATAACGGCCCTGGTTCTCCCAGATAAGGATTGTAGTATCCGAGGCGAAGATGGGGGAAACGCCTGATAAGTTCCCCTCGCCAGCGGCGGATGCCCATGGGCATGGAAACCTGATCGGGCGCCACCGCGTCAAGATACCAGTCAGGGTCCATGTTGAGGTTGCGAAGTTGCAGCATGTCCGGCCGATATGCCTCGATAAGCCCACAGAGGGCGCTAAATTCCTCTGGATCATCGCTTAATCCAGGCAGGATGAAATAGTTCAGGGAAACGAACCGGCCCGCCTTTTTCATAACCGCGATGGAAGAGAGGACATCGGTAAAATCGTAGCCCTGGGGCCGGTAATAACGTTCATAATGGATTTTTCGGGCGCTGTTCATGCTTACCCGCAGGGAATCAAGGCCGATAGCGGCAAGACGCTCCACCTCGACCGGAAGGCTGGCGTTGCTGTTCAGGTTGATGGTACCCTTGGCCGTATCTTTACGGATGAGACGGATGGCGCTCGCAATGGTTTTGGCCTGCAGGAGCGGCTCGCCCTCGCAGCCCTGGCCAAAGCTCACCACCGGACCTAGGGCCTTGCGGATATGGGGAACCGCCACCTCTACGATCTCTTGGGCAGTGGGTACAAAGGTTATCCGTTCCTGGGTGGAGGGGCAGGAGCCCAACGGCTGTAATGAAATACATCCCAGGCACCGGGCATTACAGACCGGCGAGGTCGGCAGCGGCGCCTCCCAGCGGTGGAGGAAATAGTTGCGGGCTGCAGGGCAGCCGTAGGTAAGGCAGCACTTGCCGAGATGCTGAATGAGCCGGTTTTTGGGGAAGGCCCGCAACTGTTTTTTGGCGTTTTGCGTGATTTTGTCGGCCTGAAAATGACGGCTATCCTGCCGCTCGTCCGGGTCGCTTCGGAATGCGGCTACCCAGAACCGGCCCTCTGCCCAGCCGACGGCAGTATAGGCAAAAAGCGGCAGGGGTGCAATTTCCGTGTTGGCCCTGGTAAAGGCGGCGGTGTAGATGGCGGTATGGGCCGGGGCCATAAAGGCGGCTATTGCCTGTGCCTTTTCACTAGGGGCAAAGGGGTTGCAGTCAAGGGTAACGGGCCTTTTGCTTGCCGAATCAAGACCCACCGGAAAACGGTCGGGAAGGACAAAAAGTTCGCTTCCTTCCGGCAAAGGGATGAGATCCGAGAGCGCCGGCCGTTCTAATTCACGGCCGCTCCTGCCGGCCATGCCCAGGCCTGGAAAGTCCATGATCTCCCCCTGCCGGTTTGCAAACACGCAAGAGGGGAGCTTATCGGGATGCCGGATGAGCATGGTCATATTTAGGTTGTTTAGGTTGTTTAGACTGTAGTCTGTTAGGTTTGGGCAAAAAACAAATCAAAAAACCCCAAAGTTTTGTGCAATCTCACATGGTTATCCCCCCTATCCACCTACAGACTATCCACCTTCTAAGTAACAAAATGTCGAATGTCGAACAGGGAATTAAAAATGTCGAAGTGTGGATGTTAACATTTATTTAGATTTTCCTTACTTCATTATTCGACATTCCCTGTTCGACATTCGACATTATTTTTTTAAGTTACATTAATATTAGAGGCCGGCCCCCGGTTGGGTCGCTGAGTAGTTACAAAGGGCCTGAAAGTATACCAGGAAATCCTGAAATCAAACAATCTGCAAGTAAGTTTTTTTTGACCTTGGCCGGCAATTTAGTTATGTTCTGAAAGGCCTTAATGAAACGACAACCAGAATCGACATCAATAATATGAGGGCCTATGAGCATCCGTAATCTCGAATATCTGTTTCGTCCCCAGTCCATTGCCGTGATCGGCGCCTCAAACCGGCCCCAGAGGGTGGGAACCCTCATCACCCGTAATCTGCTGCAAGGCGGCTTCTCCGGGCCGATCATGCCGGTCAATCCCAAATACAAGGCCGTGGCCGGAGTGCTCGCCTACCCGGATATCTACAGTTTACCCCTGGCGCCTGACCTGGCCGTGATCTGCACCCCGGCGCAGACCGTGCCCGGGGTGATTGATGAACTGGGTAAACGGGGCACACCGGCGGCGGTGGTGGTAACCGCCGGCCTTTCCCGGGTGGTCGGCGAGGACGGCTTTACCCTCCAGCAGGCCATGCTAGCCGCGGCCTAGTCCCACAACATGCGAATCCTTGGTCCCAACTGTCTCGGCCTCCTTATCCCGAGGCTGGGACTTAATGCCAGTATTTCCCATATCGCGGCCCTGCCGGGCAATATCGGCTTCATTTCCCAGTCCGGGGCCCTGGCAACCGCGGTGCTCGACTGGGCGCATTTCCGGGGGATCGGATTTTCCCATTTTGTCTCCCTGGGCGATGCCGCAGACATCGATTTCGGCGAGGTCCTGGATTATCTTGCCATGGACCCGTGCACCCAGTCCGTGCTCATGTACATCGAGTCGGTCCGGAATCCCCGCAATTTCATGTCCGCGGCCCGGGCTGCCGCCCGCACCAAGCTGGTCCTGGTCATAAAGGCCGGCCGGGCAGAGGAGGGGGCCCGGGCCGCCACCACCCACACCGGGGCCCTGGCCGGTTCTGATGTGGTGTTTGACGCCGCCATCCGTCGGGCCGGCATGCTGCGGGTCTATGATTTCCATGAACTCTTTGCCGCGGTGGAAACCCTGGCCCGTCTTAGCCCCATGAAGGGCGACCGGCTGGCCATCATGACCAACGGCGGCGGCCCCGGGGTACTTGCCGTTGATGCCCTGGTGGATCATGGCGGCCGGATGGCCCAGCTCTCCGTTGAAACCGTCGAGAAACTTTCCGAAGTCCTTCCGTCCACCTGGTCACAGGCCAATCCGGTGGACATCATCGGCGATGCCCCGGGGTCCCGTTATGCGGATGCCTTAAATATCCTCATTAAGGCCCCGGAGGTGGACGCCATCCTCATCATGCATGCCCCGACCGGTATTTCTTCCAGCACCGAGGTCGCCTCCGCAATTATCAAGACCATGAAGGAACAGGGTAGTTACACCACCAAGTTTGTCCTGACCAACTGGTTGGGCGAGAATGCGGTCCTTAAGGCGCGCAACCTGTTTGCCGAGGCGAATTTGCCGTCTTATCGGACCCCGGAGGGGGCGGTGCGCGCCTTTATGCATGTGATCCGCTATCGGCGTAACCAGGAGATGCTCATGGAAACGCCGCCCTCGGCGCCCTCGGAATTCACGCCCGCCACCTCCACGGCCCGGCTGGTCATTGAAAACGCCATAGCCGCCGGTAACCTGGTCTTAAGCGAGCTCGAGGCCAAGGCGGTCCTTGCCGCCTATGGCATCCCCACGGTTGAGACCCGGATGGTTAAGAACCCGGAGGCGGCCGGCAAGGTGGCGAGCCAGATAGGATTTCCGGTCGCCATAAAGATCGTCTCCCCTGATATCACTCATAAATCCGATGTGCGCGGGGTGATCCTGGACCTGGATAAGCCGGAAGCCGTTATTGCGGCCGCAGAGGCTATGTTGATCAGGGTGAAGGAATTGCGTCCGGATGCCCATATTTTGGGATTTACCGTCCAGAAGATGGCGAGCCGCAAGGGTCATGAGCTCATCGTCGGGATGACGGTTGATCCGGTATTCGGTCCGGCCATCCTGTTCGGCGAGGGTGGTATCGCGGTGGAGGTGATCGCCGACCGGGCCGTGGCCCTGCCGCCGTTCAACATGTCTCTTGCCCGCGAGCTTATGCTGCGAACCAGAATTTACAAGCTGCTGAAGGGATATCGGGGTGAGCCAGCGGTGAACCTCGATGCGGTATGTCTTACCCTTATGCAGGTGGCCCAACTGATCATCGATCTTCCGGAGATCATTGAGCTTGATATCAATCCTCTCTATGCCAACGAGGATGGGGTTCTGGTCTTGGACGCCCGTATGCGGATCGAGGTGGCCACCACTTCCGGCACCGAACGGCTGGCCATCCGGCCCTATCCCAAGGAACTCGAGGAATACGCCACCACGAAATCGGGCCGCCGGATCCAGCTTAGGCCCATCCGGCCAGAGGACGAAAAGGCCCATTATACCTTCCTCTCCAAACTCGCCCCCGAAGACACCTACACTCGTTTTTTCAGGATGATCGGCGAGATGCCCCACTGTGAAATGGCCCGGCACACCCAGATCGACTATGATCGGGAGATGGCCTTTGTCGCCGTTGCCCCGGACGCGGAAGGTACGCCCGAAACCCTGGGGGTTGTGGAGACCTTTACCAATCCCGACAATTCCGAGGCGGAGTTTGCCATCGTGGTGCGCTCTGACCTTAAAGGGCAAGGACTCGGCCGGATACTCATGCAAAAGATGATTGGCTACTGCCGGAATCGGGGCACGGCCACGATTATTGGCGACATACTGGACGATAACAAACGGATGCTTAACTTCGTCAAATCCCTGGGCTTTGAACCGTTTTCCTGCCCGGAGGAAGGAATGGTACGGGTCCGGTTGGTTCTTTAACCGTGGGGGCGGTTCGCATGTAGGGGCGGTTCGCGAACCGCCCCTACGGGTACGCGAATCCATGGGGGTTGTGAACCGCCCCTACATGTTTGGAAACCGCATCTATGGCAAACAATCCCGAAAAACACCATCGTCGGTCCATCCGGTTGAGGGGCTACGATTATTCCCGGGCGGGGGCCTATTTTGTGACCATCTGCGCGCAGGACCGGGCTTGTTTGTTCGGCGAAGTGGTGGATGGCAAGATGCAGTTGAACGACGCAGGGCGCGTCGTGGTGGATGCGTGGTCATGGTTGAACGTTCAATACCCACATATCCAACTGGACGAATGGGTTGTGATGCCCAACCATTTGCATGGAATCATCATCATTTCCGATGGTAGGGGCGGTTCGCATGTAAGGGCGGTTCGCGAACCGCCCCTACGGGTACGCGAATCCATGGGGGTTGCGAATCGCCCCAACACCCGAACCGCCCCTACGGGGAAATGCAAACCCATAGGACGGTTGATCGGCGCGTTCAAAACCGTTTCTACCAAACGCATCAATAACATGCGAGGGACGCCCGGCATTTCTGTCTGGCAACGCAATTATTACGAACATATCATCCGCAACGATGATTCGTTGAACCGCATTCGGGAATATATTGTCAATAATCCGCTGCAATGGGCGATGGATCGTGAAAATCCCGTAGGGGCGGTTCGCATGTAGGGGCGGTTCGCGAACCGCCCCTACCAAGGGACGAACCATGGCGCAGATAATCGAATCCGATATCAATTTCCTTTCACCGCCGGCGTCTGCGCCGTCATCTTACTGATGAGCTCGTTCGGCACCCGGGCAAAGCCGCTCACGAGCGAAACGGTCACGGCGGCGAAGTAGGGGACCGACTGAATGAGCAGGACAATGATCCAGAGCAGGAGGTCCGGGGTGTCCGAGCCCTGCATTTTGGCCACCATGGCTGCTGCCAACCACAGGGCAATCATAATCAGACCTTCCTCCCGGGCCGAAAGCAGGGCCTGGAGCAGGGCGTGCGCCCCGGTCATCTTCGGCGTGCGGAAAAAGGGTTTGCCCCTGATGACCAGGCCCACGAGGATTGCCTTGGCAATGGTATGGGAAAGGGAGAGCCCTGCCAGGGCCGCGGCAAAGGTCTGGGATATGGTGGCGGCGACGCGGCTGCGGTAGAGATAGACGAGCTTGGCCACCTTGAACACGAACAGGGAAACCGGCAGCACCGAGAGGATCACGAGGGGCGGATCAACCTGGCGAGGGAAAAGGACCATGGCCGTTGACCAGAAGAGCGCGGCCAGGGTGAAGATGAGGTTCACGCCGTCGGCCATCCAGGGGAGCCAGCCGGCAACGAAGTGGTAGCGCTGGCCATAGGTGAGTTTGGTCTGCCCGGGACCTAGGAGGGCCCGGGCATGACGCCGCATGATTTGCATGTCGCCGTATGCCCAGCGGAAGCGCTGTTTCTTGAAGTCATCATAGGTGTCGGGCATGAGTCCGCGGCCGTAGCTCTTGGGAATGTAGGCGGCCTCATAGCCCTGTTCAAAGATCCGCAGACCCAGTTCCGCATCTTCGGTGATGCACCACTCGGCCCAGCCCCCGACCTCCTCCAGCACGGATTTTAGCACCATGGTCATGGTGCCGTGCTGGATGATGGCATTCCGTTCATTCCTGGTGATCATGCCGATATAGAAAAAGCCCCGGTACTCGGCATAGCACATCGCCTTAAAAAAGTTGACCTTGTCGTCATAATAGTCCTGGGGGGCCTGGACAATGGCCTGCCCGGGCCTTAAAAGCTGGGGGGCGAGATCCATAAGCCAGTTGGGATCAACGATATAGTCGCTGTCGATAACCGCGATCACCGAGGCCTCGGCAGCGGTCCGGCTAAGAACGTAGTTTAAGGCCCCGGCCTTGAACCCGGCCAGGGGATCGACGTGAAAGAAGCGGAAACGCGGTCCCAGTTGTTCGCAATGGTCCTTTACCGGCTGCCAAACGGCCGGATCCTTGGTGTTGTTGTCGATCACGAGGACCTCATAGCGCGGGTAGTCCAGCCGGGCCAGGGCGTTTAGGGTCTCGATCATCATCTCCGGCGGTTCGTTGTAGGCGGGCACGTGCACCGAGACCATGGGCAGTTCCTCCTCCGCCACCTGCACGGGCGAAAACCCACGCCGCCATTTGGCAACCCAGAGGGCCTCGGCCCATTCATGGGCCTCGGTGAGCAGGACCACTACCAGGCCGATCATGCCGATAATCATCAGGATCCCCACAATGACCGTGGTCACGGTCAGGTACTGTCGGGTATAGCTGTAGATTATCCATACTGCGGCCGTGGCCGCGGCATAGGCGATGACCGCAAGGAAACTGCGACCCCGGGGTCGCAGGGACTGGCTGTCGATCAGGAGCAGGGCAAAGGTGATGGCCGCAATGATTATTGAAAGGCCGGCCAGGACCCGCCATTCCGGGATATCCACGATCGGCTCGGAAAAGGCGAACTTGGGTTGGCGTTTGATGTCGTATACGCCCCAGTAGGCGCCCACCGCCCCTTCCGAGACGCTTTTCCAGGGCTGGTCAAAGGCCTCCATCAAGTAATAGACATATTTTTCCTGGACGGCCCGGTCAAGGAACCGGCGCAGGAAGGTGGCCTCGTTCGATTCCGAGGCCACCGAGGAGTGGCGGGTACGGCCGTTGCTCGGCCAGCCCACCTCGGCAATAACCACCAGTTTTTCCGGGAAGGTATTTTTGAGCAGATTGACGTGATCAACCACGTAATCCACGGCCCGGTCCACATGGATGCCCTCCCAGTACGGCAGCATATGGGTGGCGATATAGTCCGTGTGTCCGGCCAGTTCCGGATATTTGTACCAGACATGCCAGGGTTCCGCCGTGCTCACCGGCACGGACAGGGCCTCCCGGACCCGGTCTAAGTAGGCTTCAAGCTGTTCGATGGGGATGTCGCCCCGCAGGAGCACCTCGTTGCCGACAATCACCCGCACGACATTGTGGAAGTTATCCCGGGCAACCTGAATAAGCCTTTCGATCTCGACCTCGTTTTTTGCAAGATCCGCATCGATCCAGGCCCCGAGGGCCACGTTGATCTTATGCCTGCGGGCGAGCGCGGGGATCTCTCCCAGCACGCCTCCCACCGTGTAGGTGCGCACCGCATTCGTCTTGCCGGCAAGCAGGGCAAGATCCGCATCGATCTCCGCCTCGGTGGGCAGGATTTGGTCTATCGCGCTTTGACCCTCACGCATGGGCGAGAAGGAAAATCCCTGGATGCGCTCCGGCCAGGCGGGTTCCTTTGCCGGTTGGTTCAGAACGGCCCAGAAACTGATGGTGATAACAGCGATCGCGACAGCTATAAGGATGTTTGCTCTGGTCATGATTCTCCAAGTATCACGACCCTTAAATCCTGTCAATCCTGATGATCTCGAAAAGGGTTGAAAAGCTCAACTTGCCGACTATTGTTCCGGCTGTGGTGGTTGTTCTTCCAACCAAAGATTGCTGAGGTCGATTTCAATTTCTTGAAACGGCTCGGCACTTATCTTGTCAGCTTCGGCGTACACACCAATAGGTATCCACCTTCCTGTTTCGAGCCTAAACACATCCAATGTCTTATTTCGGGGATCAAGAAGCCAAAAATACCCAATCCGGTGTTTGGCGTAAGTTCTCGCCTTTGTTATCCGATCATGGCGGATACTGCTGGGAGAAAGAACTTCGCAAACCCAGTCGGGAGCAACTGAAACCCAATTTTGGTCTTTGGGTTTAGAAAAACGTTCTTTCTTCCAGCCGGCGATGTCGGGAACAAAGGTATCCTCATCGAGTTTGATTTCCGTCTCATCCAGAATTATCCACCCACCCGGTCCACCTCGCCCTCTTGCATATGGCGGTCCAATCTCTAATCCAAGATTAGACGATGTAAACATATGCTCGGGGGACGGTCTAGGGGAAACAATCAGTTCCCCGTCAATGATTTCCCCGGTCGTGTTTTCCGGGATGTTATAAAGGTCATCGTAAGTTGCCAGTTTTCTTGCAGGTTCTGCCATTTTAAACCTCCTCTAATGCGCTACCGCAGGGAATCTCTCGTTACCCCTAAGATACATTTTGTGGGGTGATTTGGCAAGAAGCGGGGAATTTGAACATCCAGTCCGTAGGCAACTCGAATTTCAATACGATATTCACCGTCAACCGCAACGCGGTTTGGTAACAAAGCCCAAGGTTGGCG
>CAZDYX010000055.1:0-13457 GCA_964509775.1 uncultured Desulfobulbia bacterium
CCGGTTTGATATCGCCCCGATTTTTTCCATTCATTTGAGGTTCTTTCAAAAGTCTAAATTTTGCAAAAGGCTCCTTTTTAAGAGTTTAAATATTGCCGAAAGGAAAGTCAAGGTCGATAATCCGCTGGCCTCCCACTCACTTTTTATAACTTCGGCAAGAGTTTGGGGTTGAGGCCCTTGCCAAAGATGGGGGCAAAAGGAATTGTGTAGATGATCCTTGACCCGTGTGTTACTATAGATCCCGTCAGCCTAAAGCTTTTTTTGCAAGTCTGAAGGTTATCTATCCTTAATTTTTGAAGATAATTTCATACAAAGGAGGAGCAGAATGGGAATTCGAACCGTTGAAGAGTACAAGGAAAGCCTAAAGGATGGAAGGCGGGTCTATATCCGGGTAAAAAGGTGGAAGATATCACCAGGCATAAGATCCTGGGCATTACTTGCGACACCATCGGTACCGGCTATGAATTGACCGCCTCGGAAGATCCGGCCGTGCGGGACCTCTTTGTCGCCCCTCATCCGGAAACCGGCGAGCCGATCAACCGGCTTTTCATTACCCCGCGGAACACGGAGGACCTGAAAAACTGGACCAGGATGATCCAGCGTTCCATCGAAATGACCGGAGGCCTTCCCTTCGGCAAGGATATCGGGACCGACTGTCTCAATGCCGCCTTTGTCGTGGCCGGCCAGAAGGGGAAAAAGGAATACCAGGAAAACGCCCGGAATTTTCTGGAACACTTGAGGAAAAACGATCTCCATACCTGCGGCGCCGTCACCTGCGTCAAGGGGGACCGGTCCAAAGAACCGTCCAAGCAGAAGCACCCGGATTATTATGTGCATGTGGTGGATAAAAACAAGGAGGGGATCATCGTCAAGGGGGCCAAGATCCATATCACCAGCGCCCCGGCGGCCAACGAGATCATCGTCATCCCCACCCGGCAAATGCGCGAAAACGAGGGGGACAACGCGGTAAGCTTTGCCGGCCCGGCCAACACCCAAGGAGTTACCTTTATCTGCCGTAGCGGCCGCGGGACCTGGTCGGATCATGAGTTTCACGCCGATCGGCCGGTCCGGGAGTTGACCGAGGCCATGATCGTCTTCGACAATGTCTTCGTCCCCTGGGAGCGGGTCTTTATGTGCGGTGAATGGCAATTTTCCATGTTACTGGCCTATACCTTCGCCACCTTCCATCGCTTTACGGCCATCAGCTACAAGGTGCCTTCGGTGGAAGTGATGGCCGGCTGTGCCGTGGCCATGGCCAAGTATAACGGATTATTCAAGGTAGGGCACATCCGGGACAAGCTGGCCGACATCGCCGCTTACGTGGAGACCCTGCGGGCCTTGACCAATGCCGCGGCCCAGGACCCGGTCATGTACGGCGACATCGCCGTGCCCAACCCCCTAATCGCCAACATGGCCAAGCTGCACTTCGCAAGCAAATACCACGCCTTTATCGAACTGATCCAGGACATCTGCGGCGGCATCATTGCCACCTCCCCGGACAAAAAGGACTGGGAAAATCCCGACATCCACGATTACCTGGAGCACTATCTGGGAGGAGCGGAAAAGTACGACACCCTGGACCGTCTGAAGATGATCCATGAGACCATGCGGCACGTCTGTTCCCATGAATCGGCCTTTCATGAGGTGACCACCGTTCACGCCGAAGGGTCCATGGCTGCCCAGAAGATGATGATCTTGGCCGAATCGCCCCTTGATCGCTATGAGACCATGGCCAAAGGCGCCGCCGGTATCATCCCCCGGGGAAGCACCATCTAAATCAGTCAGTGTTTGAAAATTGATGGACTTGTAAAAAGTCGTCATGCCCGACCAGACGGGAATCCAGCCTAACCCTAACTTCTCAAAAACACTGGATTCCCGTTTTCACGGGCATGACGAAAAGGGGTGCTTTCGGACTTTTTACGAATCCGTCAAAATTGAAGGTCTCGTAAAAAGTCCCAAAGGTCTTCATCCCTTTCGGTTTCCTGGTCCCTTTCCAAAGAAAAATTTCCCTATTTACTATTCCCCAAAACGTGTATAATGTGTTCCATTCAAGGCCAGATCGGTAAGGTAACCCGTCTTCCAGATTCGCCACTTCACCTAAAGGGGTAAGCAAATGGAGGAATTATGGAAACCCCGTTTCTCATTCGAGAGGTGGGGTTTTTTATTTTTGGCCTTCCGCATCCCCGCCGGACATTGAATGGTTAGCCCCACCCTTTTAACCTGAACAAGAGGTGGTTTGTGAAAAATGAATTACTCTTGGGCCAACTTGAAGACCTGGCCAATAAGCTGGGAATAGCCATCCGCCATTTCAAGTTCATCCGGTCCAGGAGGGCTTTGCCGGATTCGAGGGGAATATGTTTTGTTAATTGACTCCCAGGCAACAACGAAAGAAAAAATCCGAAGTAGGTGCTCGGCTTTCAGATGTTTTCGGTGCAGAGGGCATACTATGGGTTGAAGGACGAACTGAAGAGGAATGCTTTCCATTGATATTGAATTCTCAAGCAGAGAGTCTGCTTCCCTGGGGTCTAAAGATTTTAGGAGTTGTTGCAACTGGCGATTTTGATGGTAGACATTCAGGGGCTATTCTCCAGATCTATAAAAACCTTAGCACAGGGAGGGGGATAATGCCCCCGGCAAGTGGGGTTTATTTTCGATAAAGAGGGGCGTAGTGAAAGGGAGCGTCAAGACATAGAACGGCAAAGTAAGGGAGCGGTACACTTCCTTCCAAGGAAAATGTATGAGAATTATCTCCTTGATGCCGAGGCAATTATGACGATCATGAATGGCGTTGAGGGGTTCCGAGGGAATCCAGTAACTTATGAGGACTTGACTAAATGGCTTAATACTCACAAGTTCGATCCAAAATATATCGAAGCTCCTAAAGATGAAAGCCATAAAACGGATGAATACTGGGAAAAAAACGTTAATGGAGCGAAGGTTTTGGCAGACCTATTTAACAAATTTTCAGAAACCCGCGTTGAATATGACAAAGTTACTCATGGAATAATTTTAACAAAATGGATCGTTTCAAAAAGGCCGGAGAACTTTGTTGAGATTAAGGATTTGCTCATGGATATTTATGATATTCAGAATAAAAGAGAGGCCTAATAAACTACTAAACGGATTATTAGTACTAAGCGACTTTTTTTCCTGATGCGTCCCCTTGGACTTGGACGTAAATTTTTTCCGCCGCATTCGCCGGTACAACACGTTCGTTGATGCTGTCCGCGAACGCGCCAAATGCCAGATGCTTCCATCCCTTCCGATCAAAGATCGGTAATTTTGCCCACTCGGGGTTGGAACGGAGGCCGTCGAGCGATATTAACGCACCGATCATTGCTTCCTCCCTGCAACCCAGGCTTTGCCTTTAAGGGTGAGGCGGTATTCCTGGAGGCGGTTGATAGATCGGAAAGTTTTGGAAAAATTAACTGCGTGGATCGGATGAATTGCCGAGATTGTCGATGATTCCGGATAGTTGGGCGGGCTTCCAAGAATTCCTCGGTCGATACTGATATGTACCCCTTCTTGCGATTACGGCGGATCGGTTGATGATTACAAACAATGGGTTGATGATTAGTTGATGATTAGTCATGTGGATTGTAGCCGTAGCGGGTGGCACGCCCTGAACCGATCTTGCGTGCAATCCCTAATTCAATGAGTTTTTGAAAGTCCTCGTAGACGGCTTGGGGGGACAGTTTGTAGAGTTCCTGGCATCTTCGGCTTGTGAGTTCCTCGCCGCCAACAAGACGACTTACCATATCTTTCTGCCGTTCGTTGAGCTGCGCCTCCACCGCAGGCGTCACGACAAGCCGCTTCTCGGGTCCCCGCAGACGTTCCATGTTTTCGCCCGGACCGGGGAATGTAACCTGAAAGTACCCCATATCGGTATCGAGGATCGGCTGATCGAGCCCGTGGTTGAGCATCTGGTCGCGCATCCGGCGGAATCCGCTGCCCCGTTCCTCTATTCGATGAAAGTATGACAGACACTGGGCCAAGACAGGGTTTCGCGAACAGGGGCGGTATTTCCCTTTGCGCAAGTTGGCGAGAGTGATCGGTCGAGGGGGAAAACCGGGACTCAAGACGATGACGCGATCAGCGAAGATCTCGAGGATGATCTTGCGACCTGCGTCCTCGTACTGGCGGTGTGCCACCGCGTTCACCAGCGCCTCGCGCAGACCATCGACAGGGTACTCGTCAAGGCGTACACGATCGAGCCCGACGATACGCATCGGGTGGCGTGTGTTCCGATCGATGAAGGCGATGGCGCGATCAATCGCCAACGGCATGGGTACCCGGATGTCCTCGTGGTCCCGCGGGTCGCCGTCTGGTTCCGTACTCCGGTAGGCATCGGCGAGGATGCGGCACTGGGGAAATACCATCGAGGGATCCTTGGCAAGGAGAACGATGCCGGCAGCCGTAGCGTAGGTTTCGCCTGTGCCCTGGTCACGCCAGGCGAGGCCGCGAGCAGAGGCGCCGGACACGAGATCCGCCGCCGAAAGACTACCCGCGTCTCGGTTCTCGGCCGCAGCAATCAATCTGCGTAGCACCTCGTGGTCAAGATCCTGCCAACGGAGACGCGTAAGAGGCTGTGATTCAAACGAAGATGTGGCCTCAATGGTCTGCTGGGCTATCTTGTCCTCGTCGCTGGACGGGGCGATGCCGAATTTGTCTGCAAGGAGCTTCACCAGTGCGCCGCGGACCTCCTTCTGCAATTCAATGACGTTGCCGAACCGTTTGTATTTGGGCCCGTCGTCATCGAGTTCCCGCAAAAGGGCATCCGTACCCTTCTCACGCTTCACATTCCGATCGCCTTTGATAAAGGCGAGCACGGGCAATTTCTTTTCTTTAGCACGACGATACTCGGCATGAGTAATGGAAAGTCCGCCGATGTGAGCGCCGTATTGGACCGCCACAATAAGCACATAGACCTGACAGTCATCAAGGGACTTCAGGCAGCCTTCGAGAGCCTTGTCGGGAGAGGCGGGTTCGCACTCGTAAAGGACTGGTGCGCAATGGGCGGACAGGAACGAATCGGTGTTCAGCAAGTTTTGGACAATGACACGCTCGTCCTCCAATTCTTTTTGGACCGAGCTGACGAAGATGAGGAGTTTCTGGTTCATCGCTGTGCCTCCAGAAAAGAATCCAATGCTATCCGGACCTTGCGTGAACTGTCCATCCAGGCGGTCAACGCTCCCGTCAGCCGATCCGATCTGTAGGTTGCAGACGTCTCGCGTACTTTCATCACAGGTAATGAATTCGTCACATACATTGTTACACGTGCCACACCCCTAATGTCCTAAGGCTTGGTGCCTCCTTCAAGGTCATGCTTGTTGTAAGCCATCCTGCGGCAAAAGAGGAGATTTGTTCTGCCGGGTCTTAAGCACCACCAACGCCTTGGGGTCGTGATCAAGCAGCATGAGGGCGCTGCTGATCGCCCGACTTGGCAACAAATCGCCAGCCTCGTATTTCTGAAAGGCTCGCGGCCCGCCGCCAATTACCAACCCTGCGGCTTCTTGCGAAAGACGGAGTTTTTTACGGATCCGCCGAATCTCCTCCGGACTGAGCACCCCTTCGCTGCGGGCTTTAAGCCGGTTCAACATCCGGTCGGATACCTTCATATCTTCGCCGGTATGGATACTCTCCTCCGATTGGTCACAATACCAGCCGGGCATATCGAAAGTAAGGCTCTCGCCCTTATAGGTGAGAGTCATCGGGCGTACGTCGCGGTGCATCGGTGCCCCTGTTTCTGGACAGAGTGGATTAGCCATTGTCTTTCTCCTTGAACGACAACAACAAAAGCTCGGTGACGACATCAGCGGTGAACTTCACATACAGCGTGCCGGCCGGTGAAGGGACGTGATACACGTCCTGCCAAATCCGGTGATCGGCAAAGGCCGTCATGGATTTGTGGAAGTGTTCTCGCCGCATGGTTTGGATCGTCGTGACGATTTCGGCGCGTCTAAATCCAAGGGCGGCGGCACTTCGTAAGGCCGTACCCGTGACGGCAAGCTTCTCCACGCTTTAAACGCGGCTTTAAAGGCATCGAGGTCATAGGACGGTTTTCGCTTTTGTGTCGTTTACTTACCTCTATAACACCATTATGGTGTAAAGTCAAGCGTTGAATTAGCGCCACAACTTTTCGAACCGCGCGGGATTGGTGGCCGTGTACAGGACAGTATGCTGAATGTTCCCTAAGCTTCCAATAATTACCTTGGAAGCGCAAGAGAGCATCTTAAGGTCTTTGGGGAACCCTTACCGGCCGGCCAGATTACGGACGTAGCGCGATGTTCATCTTCACCTTTCCGCGGCGGCGAATTGGTCCAGGAGGAAATGTGGTCGGTTTCAACCAGAAGGCCCTCCATTTCGGGAGGTTCCTGTAAGGATTGCCTGGACCCGGCCCACCAGGCCGTTTGTCAGGCGCACCTTGATTCCATGAGGATGATGAGGAGAGTTCGTTAGAATGTCCTGAACGATTCCTTCGGTCAGTTTCCCGGACCGTTGATCCTGTTTCTGGACGACCTGCACCCGGGCCCCCGGTTTGATATCGCCCCGATTTTTTCCATTCATTTGAGGTTCTTTCAAAAGTCTAAATTTTGCAAAAGGCTCCTTTTAGGAAGTTTAAATATCGCCGGAAAGAAAATCAAGGTCGATAATCGGCTCCAAGGAACCCCCTCCCTGTTTACTATTCCCATCCTGAAAAAAATCCCCCAAAAAAATAGTTGACAAATGAAAATAAATAACCTATCAATTGTTTTCCAACAATTGTTCCAAACGTCTGTTTGCTATCGAATATATTGGCGGGGGTCTGCTATGCAAGACAACTCAAAGAGGGACGAAGACACAAAAACAAGGCTGATCGAGGCGGCAGGAGAGATGTTTGCCCAGCATGGCTATCGTGCGACGACAGTAAGAGATATATGCAGACGTGCCGGTACCCATGTCGGTGCTGTCAACTATCACTTCAGGGACAAAAAGGGACTCTACGCAGCGATCATCGAGTATTCCCACCAATTGGCGGTCAGCAAATATCCGCCCAATTTGAGACTCAGGGAAGGAGCTACAGCAGAGGAAAAACTCAGAGCCTTTGTTCTATCGTTTCTTTCGCGTACCATGGATAAAGGTTTACCGGCCTGGCATGGGAAGCTCATGGCGCAAGAAATCATCAATCCAAGCAATGCTCTCGATCAAATAGTGGAAAACTCCGTCCGACCTCTTTATGCCTATCTGGCGGGTATTGTGCGTGAACTCATGCAGGGTGAAAAGCCATCGGATGGAGAAGAAAGCCCGGCGCTCTTTCTTGTCGCCATGAGCATAGTCGGACAATGTCTACACCATCATATCGGGAAGCTTATCATTGCGGCTCTCCGCCCGCAGAGCTTTGATCCAACCCATCTTGGACAAATCGCCGACCATATTACCCGCTTCTCCCTCGGCGGCATCCGGGAGATCGCGGCAGGTGGCGGAATAAAGTGAATATACTGATAAATTAAGGAGATGTGGGATGAGAAATTCAAAGTTGATCTTGTTAACCTTTATTGTATTATCAGTTGGTTTTTTGATGAGTGCCTGCAAAGGCCAGCACTCGGCTCCGCCCCCCGTCCCGGAAGTCGCTACAGTGACGGTCCAGCCGCAGCGAGTCGTACTGACCACCGAATTGCCGGGTCGGACGTCCGCCTTCCTGGTCGCCGAAATCAGGCCCCAGGTCAACGGTATTATCCAGAAACGCCTGTTTACGGAAGGTTCCGATGTCCAGGCCGGCCAGGAACTCTATCAGATCGATCCGGCCCCTTTCCAGGCGGCGCTCGACAATGCCCAGGCCGCCCTGGGCAGGTCTGAGGCCAATCTGCCTGCCATCCGGTTAAGGGCCGAGCGCTACAGGGAAGCCCTTCCCGACAAGGCGGTCAGTCAGCAGGATTACGACGACGCGGCGGGCGCCCTGAAACAGGCCGAGGCCGATGTCCAGTACTGGAAAGCGGTGATTAAGACGGCCCGTATCAATCTGGGATACACGCGTATCAGCGCACCCATCGCCGGACGCATCGGCAAATCCAACGTGACGGACGGGGCACTGGTGACCGCAAACCAGCCTGCGGCGCTGGCAGTGATTCAGCAGCTTGATCCGGTCTTCGCCGATGTGACCCAATCCACAACCGAACTGCTGCGGTTGAAACGCAGTCTGGAGGACGGCCGCATCAGGCAAAACGGGACGAATCGGAACAAAGTCGGTCTCATCTTAGAAGACGGCACCAGATACCCGTTGAAAGGGTCGCTTCAATTCCGCGATGTCTCGGTGGATTCAACGACCGGATCCGTCATACTGCGAGTTGTTTTTCCAAATCCCAAACACATACTCCTGCCGGGCATGTTTGTCAGGGCAGAGGTGGAAGAAGGTGTCAATAGGCAGGCCATCCTTATTCCCCAGCAGGCGGTGTCACGCAATCCAAAGGGAGATCCCGTAGTTTTGATTGTGAGTGCCGAGGGTAAGGTTGATCAACGGATGCTGACGCTCGACCGGGCCATCGGAGATAAATGGCTTGTCACAAAAGGACTTACTTCCGGCGAGCAGGTGATAGTCGAAGGCATGCAAAAAGTGCGGCCTGGCTCGGCTGTGAAGGTTGTTCCTTTTGCTGAAAATAAAACCGGGCACGGACCTGCCGTCGGCTCCGACCCACGGCCGCAAAAGCGAACCGATGGAGGCGCATAATGTTATCTAAATTCTTTCTGGATCGTCCGGTCTTCGCCTGGGTCATCGCCATCATTCTGATGGTGGCGGGGGGGCTGGCGATCTACAACCTGCCCATATCGCAGTATCCCCCCATCGCCCCGCCGTCCATAGCCATTACCTGCTTTTATCCGGGGGCTTCGGCGGAGACGGTTGAGAACAGCGTGACGCAAATCATCGAACAGAAGATGACCGGCTTCGACAAGATGCTGTACCTGTCCGCTACCAGTGATTCGTCCGGTGCTTCCCGCATTGAGTTGACCTTTGCCCCGGGGACCGATCCTGACCTCGCCTGGGCCCAGGTACAGAACAAGCTCCAACTCGCCACGGCCAGCCTGCCGGAAGTCGTACAGCGCCAAGGCGTCAAGGTGAGCAAAAGTACCCGGAATTATCTGTTGCTGGTGGGTTTGACCTCAGCGGACGGGAGCATGGATGGGTATGACCTGCAAGACTATGCCCAATCCAATCTTGAAAAGGTGCTTTCGCGGGTGCCGGGGGTCGGTGAGGTGGAAATCTTCGGCAGCCAGTATGCCATGCGAGTCTGGCTGAACCCCGACAAGCTGACCGATTACCAGATGACGGTTCAAGAGGTTATCACAGCGCTAAAGGCCTACAATGTGGAGGTGTCTGCCGGCCAGTTTGGCGGGGCACCGGCGATGAAAGGCCAGCGACTGAATGCCAGTATCATCGTCCAGAGCCTGCTCAAGAATCCCGAGGAGTTCGCCGCCATCCCCATTCGCACCAACCCGGATGGGTCCATCGTACACGTCAGGGATGTGGGACGAACCGAACTGGGAGCCGAATCCTATGGAGTCGATTCTTTTTACAACGGAAAGCCGGCCGCCGTCCTGGCCATCCGGCAGGCGGCCGGCGCCAATGCCCTGGATACGGCCAAGGCCATCAGGGCCAAGCTGGAAGAGATGAGCCCTTTCTTCCCCGCCGGTCTGAAAATCATTTATCCCTATGATACCACCCCCTTTGTCAGGGTAGCCATCATTGAGGTGGTGAAGACCCTTCTCGAGGCGATCCTGTTGGTATTCTTAGTGATGTATCTGTTCATGGGCAACATGCGGGCCACCCTGATCCCGACCATCGCGGTCCCGGTAGTCATTCTGGGAACCTTCGCGGTGCTGGGGCTTTTCGGCTTCTCCATCAACATGTTGACCATGTTCGCCATGGTGCTGGCCATCGGCCTCCTGGTGGACGACGCCATCGTGGTGGTAGAGAACGTGGAACGACTCATGAGCGAGGAGGGGCTTTCACCCAAAGAGGCCACCGCCAAATCCATGAACCAGATTACCAGCGCCCTGATCGGCATTGGCCTGGTGCTTTCGGCGGTATTCGGCCCCATGGCCTTCTTTGCCGGTTCGACGGGTGTCATCTATCGCCAGTTTTCCGTGACCATCATCGCCTCCATGCTTCTTTCGGTGGTGGTGGCCTTGATCCTGACGCCGGTCCTCTGTGCCTCGCTCCTCAAACCGGTGCCTAAGGGGCACGAAGCGGCGGAAACCGGCATCCGGTTTCTGCGGCCGTTTTTCCGATGGTTTGACCGGATCTTTTTTCGGGCCAGAGATCGGTATCTGCAACTGGTCGGTCACTCCCTCTCTAAAGGGTTCCGTTATGGTGTGATATTCGTACTGATCGTGGCGGTGATGGGATTCCTCTTTTACCGGATGCCTACCGCCTATCTTCCGGATGAAGATCAAGGCATGCTGATGGTACAGACCCTGCTCCCGACGAACGCGACCCTGGATCAGACCCAACAGGTCATGGGGGGGGTCAAAGACTATTTTCTAAAGCACGAGAAAGACGCGGTCGAATCGGTCATGACCCTTGCCGGCGCCAACTTCTCCGGCCGGGGACAGAATGCCGGCATGGCCTTTGTCAAGCTCAAGGACTGGGCACTCCGCGACCGGCCCGGCCTGAAGGTGGGCGCCGTGGCCGGAAGGGCTATGAGGGAATTTTCCAAGGTCCGCAATGCCATGATATTTGCCTTTCCACCCCCCTCCGTAATCGAACTGGGCATGGCCAAGGGATTTGACTTTCAGTTGCTGGATCGTGGCGGCTTGGGCCACGCCGGCCTGATGGCGGCCCGAAACCAACTCCTCGGCCTGGCCGCCAAAGACCCCGTATTGACCAAGGTCAGGCCCAACGGCCTGGAAGACGTGCCCGAATACCGGATTGACGTGGACTGGGGAAAAGCCGGCGCCCTTGGGGTCCCCATTACCGCCATCCATAACACCATCTCAGCGGCCTTTGGCAGCGCCTATATCAATGATTTCATCCAGGGTGGCCGAGTCAAGAGGGTCTATGCCCAGGCCGATGCGCCCTACCGCATGTTGCCCAGTGACCTGGAGAAACTGTATGTCCGAAACAACACCGGTAAGATGGTTCCCTTTTCCTCTATTGCCTCCGGCCATTGGACTTCCGGCTCTCCCAAGCTGGAGCGCTTCAACGGCTTCCCATCCATAAACATTCAGGGTGAGCCGGCACCAGGAAGAAGTTCCGGCGAGGCCATGGCGGCCATGGCGGGGTTTGTCAGGAAGTTGCCCCAGGGGTTTGGCTTTGACTGGACCGGGCTCTCCTACCAGGAACGGCAGGCCGGTTCTCAGACAGGCCTGCTCTATGCCTTTTCCATTCTGGTTATCTTCCTTTGTCTGGCGGCCCTCTACGAGAGCTGGCCCATCCCTATCTCAATCCTTTTGGCTTTACCCCTGGGGGCCATCGGGGGGGTGATCGGCACGACGCTCCGGGGGATGCCCAATGACGTCTATTTCCAGATAGGGCTGCTGACCACCCTGGGCCTGACCACCAAAAACGCCATCCTGATCGTCCAGTTTGCCAAGGCTCGCGTGGAAGAGGGGATGGGGCTGATCGAGGCGACACTGGAGGCGGCGAAACTGAGGCTGCGTCCCATCATCATGACCTCGATGGCCTTCGGGTTCGGTGTTCTGCCGCTGGCGTTTGCGACCGGAGCGGGCGCGGGCGCGCAAAAAGCTATCGGTACCGCAGTGCTGGGGGGAGTGGTTACCTCCACTTTTCTCGTGACGATATTTGCGCCGCTTTTCTATGTAGTGATCGAACGGCTCTTAGGCAAACACAGAAAGCAGGAAGGGGCCAAGAATGCGGACATCAATCCATCGGGGGGGCATTGATATGCAAAGACACTTATTTTTTCTACTGGGGGCAATAGTTATCAATCTGACCGGTTGCACGATGACTCCAGAATATACGAAACCTGAGGCTCCGATCCCTGCGGCCTGGCCTACCGGTGCGGCCTACAAAGATATCCAGGCTGCAGCCGGGGCTCCGACAGCCGCAGAGCTGAGATGGCAGAAATTCTTCACCGACGAACGTCTAAAAAAGATCCTTGAGACGGCTCTTAACAACAACCGTGACCTGCGCCTTGCCGCCTTGAATGTACAAAGGGCGCGGGCGCTTTACGGCATCCAGCGGGCCGAACTTCTGCCGACGGTCAATGCGAACGCCGGCTGGAGTAAACAACATGAGCCCGCCTCGACTTTCGGGAGCCCTGAGGGGGAAAATGGGGGATCGGTAACGACCGAACGATACGATGTTAATCTGGGTATCATCTCCTGGGAGATTGATTTCTTCGGCCGCATCCGCAGTCTGAAGGATCGGGCGCTGGAGGAGTACTTAGCCACGGATCAGGCCCGTATCAGCGCACAAATCGCGCTGGTGTCCGCAGTTGCAGAGGCCTACCTGACCCTGGCGGCGGAACGGGAAAATATCAAACTGGCCCAGTCCACACTGGAGTCACGGCAGGCGGCCTACGATTTGATCAAAAGGCGCTATGAAATCGGTATTGCAAACGAACTGGACCTCCGCCGGGCGCAAACACAAACGGAGGCCGCCCGGGGAGACGTCGTCCGCTATATACAATTGGCGGCGCTGGATAAAAATGCTTTGAACCTTCTGGTCGGCTCTCCGGTGCCGGACGAGCTCTTGCCTGCAAACCTGGACGGCGTCAAACCTCCCCAAGAGGTTTCCGCCGGCCTTTCTTCCGAAGTGCTCCTGAGCCGGCCGGACATTCTGGCGGCGGAGCATCAACTCAAAGCGGCCAACGCCAACATCGGCGCTGCCCGGGCGTCCTTCTTTCCACGCATTTCCCTGACGGCCGCAGCCGGGACCGCCAGTGGCGATCTCTCCGGCCTCTTCAAGTCCGGCTCGGAGGCTTGGAGTTATGCACCGCGGATGGTGATGCCGATTTTCGATGCGCGCACCTGGCCGGCGTTACGGGTAACCAAAGTGCAAAAGGAAATCGCTGTGGCCCAATATGCGAAGGCCGTTCAGACGGCCTTCAGGGAAGTGGCCGATGCCCTTGCTGTGCGGGGTACGGTGGACCGGCAGTTTTCGGCGCAACAATCCCTGGTCCATGCCAGCGCCGAAAACTACCGCCTCTCCAATGTAAGGTACACAAAGGGAATAGACAATTATCTTGGGGTCCTGGATGCGCAACGCTCCCTCTATGCAGCGCAACAGGGGTTTATCGCCGTCCATCTCAGGAAGCTCGCCAATCAGGTGAAGCTTTATGCCGTATTGGGCGGTGGAAGTGAGTAAGCTCTATTTATCGGCTCAATTAAGGTTCAGTTGGTGTGTTTCGGACCACTTTTTTTTCTTCTTCGATGATTTGATTTTTAGAAGTTTGCTGCGCAAGGCCCGGGGCCTTGATGATCCCCATGACCCAATTTAAGGTCGTTTGGGCCACCTGATA
>CAZDYX010000056.1:0-5824 GCA_964509775.1 uncultured Desulfobulbia bacterium
GGAAAAATCCGAGGATATAGAAGGGAATGGTGCGGGGAATGCCGGCCAGGGTGATGAGCATGCCCATGACCTCATCGATTACCACTGGAGAAGGGTCTTTCCGGTCGAGGATCTTTTCCGCCGACCCGGCGGTCAGTACGGCTACGACGCCGAGAATGAGAAGGGCCAGGGCATAGGGTTTGAGGGGAAGCAGGGTGAGGACATGATGAAGGGGAAGGGCAACTAACGAGCCGAAGGTCCCGGGCATGATTGGCAGATATCCCACCCCCAGGACCGTTGCGGAAAGCATGATCAGCCGGGTCATAGGAATCTTACCTCCTCGGGGCGATGGCGGTACACCTCGGCGTAGACCTCTTTTAGGGAGAGGCGATATTCTTTGGCCACCCGGCAACAATCCTCATATTCCGGATAGAGCACCAAACCTTTCGGGGTCTCCACCCTTTTTACCTGCACCGGCCCCCAGGGGGTATCGATAAGGCCGATCCGGCGCGGCAGGGTCCAGCGGGATTCTTTCCGAAAACGCAGGCCGATGGCGGTGGTCTCGGTGAGAATGGCGCGCCGGATTTCTAAGGCTGAGGTAAAATCGGTAATAACCCGCAAGAGGAAACCGGGACGTCCCTTTTTCATCTGGATGGGGATGATGACCACATCCAGCGCCCCCAGGGAAAAGAGCTGTTCGGAAAGAAAGGGAAATCCCTCCGGCGACCAGTCATCCAGATGGGTCTCGATCACCTCGACCTCCTGGGCCTCGGTTGTCTCTCTCGACTCTCCCAAGACCAAACGGAGCAGGTTGGGACGTTGGTCAGGCCGCTGGCAGGTGCCGGCCCCATAGCCCACTCTTACGACCTGCATGGGAGGAAAAGGTCCGAAGCTATGGGCCAGGGTCTTGACCAGGGCCGCGCCGGTGGGGGTAACAAGCTCCATGTCCAGGTCGATACCATATACCGGTACCTCCCGGAGGAGTTCAAACACTGCCGGGGCCGGAAGGGGAATCATGCCATGTTGGCATTCTATCCAGCCCCTGGCCAGGGGAAGGGGAGAGCAGATCACCCGCTCCACCCCCAGTTCGGTTATGCCGATGGCGGCTCCCACAATATCGATGATGGAATCAACGGCCCCCACCTCATGCAAATGAACCTCATCCAGGGTGCATCCATGCACCCTGGCCTCGGCCTCGGCCAGGGCCGAAAATATAGCCCGGGCTTTTTCCGTGGCCGCAGGACTGATCCCGCTTTTTTCTATGAGGTCCCGCACCAGGGGCCAGGTGCGGCAGGGCTGGGGATCATGGGCCGTGATTTCCACCCTGGTGGTGCGCATATTGCCGGAAAGACCGCTGGTAATCCCCATTTCATAGCCCGCGAGCGCCAGCCTGGAAAGCTCCTGTCGCACCGTCTGCTCTGAGAGGCCAAGGTCAAAAAGGGCGGCGAGAAACATGTCGCCGCTTATTCCGGAAAAACAGTCGGCATAGAGGATCTTCATGATCGACGTTTCCCTCGGTGATTGGAAGGATGATTGTTTAGTCGTTCAAGCTTGGCCAGGATCGGTTTGCGAAAATAATATGAGGGAACAGAGACGGCAATGGAGATGGCTAAAAGAAGAAGAAATCCCAGATACCTTTGTTCGTATACCTGCGCCCCTTGCATGGAGAGCATGAGGGTGCCCGGCATCCTGGCCACCGTGGTGATAAAAATGAAGACCCGTGCCGACATGACGCTTAGTCCCATGAAATACGCAAGGATATCCTTGGGAAATCCGGGGATGAGAAAGAGGATAAAGGGGACGACAAAGTCGCCCTTGCAGATCAGGTGATTGAACTGGCGATAGAGCCTTCTGCCGGCAAGCCGGGACAGCACCAGGTTTCTGAAGAAATGGCCGATGGCAAAGGCAATGCCGGAACCAATGGTAAGACCGATGGTCGAATACAAAAAACCGATCCAGGCCCCGAAAAGGTAGCCCCCCAGGATGCCGGAGGCCTCTCCGGGGAGCGGGGCGACCAGGACCTGCAGGATCTGCAGACCGATAAAGACAACGGGGGCGAGGAGCCCATATGACCTGATGGTGTCTCGCATGCCGTTTAATTCGGTCAGTGCAGCGTTCAGGCGGGAATAGAGATCAATAATGGATTCATGGCCCCACATAAGACCGATGAGTGCGATTCCTACAAGGGAAATTACCACGAGCCAGCGAGTCTTTGGAATGCCCATTCCTTCCACCTAGGCCAGTTGGGATCCACATTGAATGGGGTGGCCGCAGAGAAAGGATGCGACCGGCAGGCGTTTGCCGCCTTCCAGTTGGACCTCGCGGACGAGGAGATAATTTTTGCCGGCGGCAATGAGCAGGCCGTCGGTGCCGGTCCTGCATACAGTCCCGGGTTTATCCCGGACTTCGGCGGCAATTATCTCCGGTCTGAAAAGGCGTAACCTTTTTCCCGCCAAATGGGTGTAGGTCCCGGGCCAGGGATCAAGGCCACGGATAAGGCAACCGATTTCCCGGGCCGATTTGGTCCAGTCCACCAGACCAAAGTCCTTGGTAAGGGGAGGGGCGAGCGTGGCCCTTGCATTATCCTGCTTTTGGGGAGAAAGTATCCCTTGCCGCATCTTGGCGAGGGCCAGGATCAGGGCCTCTGCCCCCAGCCCTGCCAGTTTTTGCGCAAGGGTGCCGGCCGTGTCATCCGGTGCAACGGGAATGCCTTTGATGAGAAGAATATCCCCGGTGTCCAGGCCTTCATCCATCTGCATGATGGTGACCCCGGTTTCTTTCTCGCCGCGGATCAGGGCCCATTGGATAGGAGCCGCCCCCCGGTATTTGGGCAGGATGGAGCCATGGACATTGATAGTGCCAAGCCGGGGAAGATTGATGAGCTCGAGTGGCAGAATCCTGCCGTAGGCAACCACCACAGAAAGATCCGGTTTGAGCGCCGCAAGCTGTCTGAGCAGTTCGGGATCACGGAGTTTGCTGGGCTGAAATACCGGGATGCCGTGTTTTGTTGCCAGCCTTTTTATTGCAGGGGGAAAGGATTTCATCCCCCTGCCCTTGGGGCGATCCGGCCGGGTGATAACCCCTACAATTGAAGAACCCTCTTTAATGAGGGCCTCAAGGGATGGTATTGCAAATTCCGGGGTGCCGAGAAAGAGGATGCGTTTTATTATGGCGGACATGGACGGATGCCTTTTTGTTATTGGTCTTCAAGCTGTTTTTTCAGTCTTTTTTTATAGAGCGCGCGTTTCAGTGCACTTACCCGGTCTATGCACAAGATGCCGTTCAGATGATCCACCTCGTGCTGAATGACGCGGGCAAGAAAATCATCGGCCTCAAAATCCATGACCGCGCCCGTGAGGTCATGGGTACGTACCCAGATTTTCTGAAAACGCTTGATGGTGGCGGAAAAATCCACCATGCTGAGGCACCCCTCTTCATTGCGTTGGGAGCCTTCCCCTTTTTCAATTGTTGGATTAATAAAGGCAAGGGGATACTTAATCTCTTTTTCGCGGGAGGGGTCGATAACAATTATCTGCAGGGTCACGCCGATCTGGTTTGCGGCAAGCCCTACCCCTGGTGCTGCATACATGGTCTCGATCATGTCCTCGACCAGATGCTTAAGACTGTCATTGAATTCCGTTACTGGTTTTGCCTGTTGGCGTAAGACCGGATCAGGATAGGTGAGAATCTTTCGAATTGCCATAACCTGTGAAGCGGAGGAATTAAAACGTAATCTGTGTTCTGACCATTATCAAAACAATGATCATAACATGTTCCCAGTATCAACGTCCACCATCAATTTTACCCTGCCGGCCGCTTGCGCAGGGATCATCATGGCAACCGCCTCCGCCCAAACGTTGAAAAGTTTTTTTTTAATATCTTCCCCCACCAAACCGATATATAATATAAATAGGTGATAAAAAAAGAATAAAAAAAAGGAAAAAGAGTCGCTCCGCCTTATTTCCCAGTCATACTTATGGAGTCAACTTATGAGACCGACAACCTTTGCAATCGAAGAACTGGACAACATCGCCCTGGTTATGCAGGCCAAAATAGGCCAGGATTTCTGTGAACTGTTTACCAGTCGGGGTTGGAACCTCTACAAGGCATCCGATCCAATAGAAAGCCTGGAAGAACTCAAAAAAATTATTAAACAGGGGGCAACCGGCCAGGCCGAGTTTTTCCAGCGCTACATTTTATTGCCTGCCGCAACCTCCTCAAGTGATCCTGATGTGGTCTTCACCTTGATTCGGGCATTACTCAATCAAGGTCGCTATCCCTTCTTTGTGGATATAGTCGAAGGACGTAAGGACGAGGGAGCAAATATCAGGGCTCGAGGGGTGTATCTTATCGACTCGGTGATGATAACAGGCGACAAGGTGCTTTTACAGGTAGACTTGAATACCATGCTTGCATTGGGTATGGAAATCCCCAACAGTATCGTTTCGCTGGAAAATCCCTGCATTTGTTTTGATCCCCTGGAAATGTATGATAAAATTAAACAGGTTACAAATACCTTTCGTTAAGCGGTCACGAAAAATCAGGAAGACTTGCCCAAGTGATCTTTTTTGGTAAAATAATTGATCCAGGAAGAGGTGCTATTCAGGGCCCAGTCCCGCGGAGGAATGAAACCATGTTTCATTTCCTCTGCACCTCCAATGGACTGCAAGCGCTCATAGATCCGGACATAAAAACACTTGCGCCGGCCGGGATACACCTCACACCATCCATCGCTACTTCCCCCGCAAGGCCCATTCAAAAGATATTTTGCGCATCCTGACTGGGGACAGCAGTATGCAAGCTCAGCCAAGGTGCAATCACCGCAGTTTCGACAAGCAAACCCTATCCTCTTGACCATATATTCAAAAAGGGTGAATAACGGCTCTGCCCCGGTATTTACCATTGCCAGGCAGATGCGCCGCATGGGATCATATAGCCGGCCGGTTTCACTAAATAAAAGGCTATGGCTCCATTCAGAAAACATGAAGCCATAGCATCGATTCCTCTTTGATCCATCCGCTATAATCGGTATTTCTTGATTGAGGCCGGTCTTCTCATCCTTTTCATAATAATAAAATCCCCCCTTGACCCCAAAAGACACCTCAGGTATCAGTTCTTGCCAGGAAGGCGAGAGCCTTTCTGCCTCATCCAGCACATAGGCCAAATCGGAAAAGGTCAATCCCGGTCCCCCAATATGGGCGCCATCATATCCAAGTCCTTGAAGCACACATAACAGTTTGGCGGCCCTGATCAGACGGGCCTTCTTACCCTTGTCCGGGGTCCGAGACTCTTTTTGCATCTCGCCCAACATCTCTTCACTGATAACACAACCAGGGATGAGTCCTTTGCACATCATTTCGGCGACCGTAAGGTTTGGAACAAATACATTTCCAAGAATGGGCACTGAAAGGGAATTCTGCCGAACAAAAAGAATGAGTTCGTGAAACTTCCGGGCGTCATAGCCAACCTGGGTAATGATGTAATCCGCACCCATGGCGACCTTGCGAAGCAATTTATAATATTGCATCATGAGTTCCGCCTCCTGGCGCTTAAAGAGCGAAACTGCAACGCCTTTGAAAAAATGGGTGGGGGGAATTCTTGCCCCTCCTTGGCCCCCGATTACAAGGCCGGAATTCATCTTTCCCAGGAGATTCAGCAACTGGACCGAATCAAGGTCAAAAACGGGCTTGGGTTGACCACTATATCCCTGCTTGGGATAATCACCGGTAATAACCAATAGATTGTGAAGATTCTCGCGGTTCCATGCAAAAAGCTGGCTTTCGATCTGATTGCGGTTCTTGTCTTTACAGGAAATATGGATAATGACATCAAGCCCCATCTCCTT
>CAZDYX010000056.1:5834-13238 GCA_964509775.1 uncultured Desulfobulbia bacterium
TCCCCAAGACCTCTGGCGAGAGGGCGGGGTGACCGCCGGCATTCTCCGTAATACTTACGGCGCAAATCCTGCCGTCGGCAGCTGCCTCCCGCCCGAAGGCAAGACTTTTCGCCTGCTCCTTTGTTCTTGCCCCACGGCTGGGAACAAGCTCAAACGTCAAGGTAAAGACCTGGGGATCTTGAAGAGATCGAGCGAACCGGGTTGTGCATGTTGGGTGCATATTGAACGCCTTGCGAACAAGAGATTTTTCTATTTTACCCCTGAAAACGATTGACAATTCCAGTCTGAGGAAGAAAACTGTATACCTTCAAACCCTCACGGACGGTACACTTTTTTGGAAAAAATTATAACCCTTACCAGCGATTTCGGCTACACGGATGAATATGTCGGGGTGATGAAAGGGGTGATACTCGCGATCACACCGCAAGTCCGGATTGTGGACCTCACCCACGGTATAGCACCACAAGACATCCGGCAGGCGGCTCTTACAATTCATTCCGCCTACCTCTTCTTTCCCAAAGAAAGAACGATCCATGTCGTAGTGGTAGACCCTGGGGTAGGCGGGGCAAGAAAGATCATTGCCGTGAGTGCAAAGGGCCATATTTTCCTTGCTCCTGACAATGGGGCATTAACCCTGATTCTTCAAGATCCTGACCTCGAGGCCGCATATGCGGTTTCCTGTGAGGAGATCTTCTTAAAACCGGTGAGCGCCACCTTTCATGGCCGTGACATCTTTGCACCCGTGGCAGCACACTTGGCGGCCGGGATGAAGATCCGGGAAACGGGCCCCGTTCTTTCCGTTAATGACCTCACCCTGATTTCTTTCCCCCAACCTGTTTTTTTATCCAAAGAAGGAAAGATTCATGGCGAGATCATTGAAATCGACCACTTTGGGAATCTCTCGACCAATGTCTCACGAAATGATCTCCTCCATTTTTGGGGCCAACGACCGTTTTCAACCATCAATGTTTCCGTTAGCGGCCATACCATGGAAAGAATAAGCAACACCTATCAATGTGTCCCCCCGGGCCGATTTGTGGCACTCTTTGACCGCCGTGACCAGGTTGAGATTGCGCTGAATGCCGGCCATGCAGCAAGAGCGCTCAATGCCGCTATAGGGGATCGGGTCATTTTTTACTGAAATTTTTTATTTATTTATGCCTGGTTTATGCTTATTATCTTGCCAATTAAGGTTGATCTCAAAAAAAATCGATGCGTGAAGGTCATTTTTCCAATCATATTACCAATAAAAGGAGATAGTATCATGAAAAGGAAGTTACTCGTACTGTTGATATCAGGGATGTTGCTGACTAGCTGCGCACAGGATAAAGCGCCAGAGCAGACCACCCCTCCGCAAAAAACAAGCCAGGAGACAACAAGCCCTTCAGCACCCCAAGGCACACCGGAAACGGCGCAACCGACCAATATGCCCAAGTGGAGTTTTACCGGCAAGGTGGTAGAGACCCTCGATGCCGGAGGCTACACCTATGTCTTGGCCGACAACGGCACCGAACAAAAATGGGTGGCCATAATGAAGACGAACCTCGCCAAGGGTGAGGAGGTGACCTTTGCAGACGGCCTTTTGATGCGCAACTTTGAGAGTAAATCCTTAAACCGGACGTTTGACGAGATCGTATTCTCCTCCGGTGCGATTGGCAAGACCCCCCAACCTGCGGCACCGGCTGCTCCGGCCCCGCAGGTGGTAACTCCTCCAGGAGGTACCTCTGTTGATCCCTTTGAAAAGGCTGTTCAGTCTGAGGGAGGCAGCGCTCCCATGGCAAATATGCCCGGTGCCATGGCGGGTATGCCCGGTGCCATGGGGGGCGGCAAACCGATAGTTCCTTTTGAAAACATCAAGGTGGAGCGGGCCACCGGAGAAAATGCCGCTACCGTTGGTGAACTGTATAACCAATCCGCTGATTTTAACGGAAAGAAAATCCTGCTCCGAGGCAAGGTCGTCAAGGTCTCCAAAAATATTATGGGAAAAAACTGGATCCATCTCCAGGATGGGACCGGCGATGCAGCAAAAAATACCCATGATCTGGTAGTGACCTCACAGGACGCGCCCAACGTTGGGGATATCGTCACGATCTCCGGCACGGTGCAAACAAATAAGGATTTTGGTTCCGGATATATGTACGATATCCTCGTTGAAGAGACCACTTTCACCCAGTAACTTCAGAAGAATATCCCCTCGAGATGGGAAGGGGAGGTTACTGAAAAGTCACCAACCCGGTTTCCTTGACATTCTAACCGGTCAATAGGACAAAATGAAGATCGTGATCGTGGGCCCCGGCGCCCTGGGGTGTCTCCTCGGTGGCATCCTGATGCTCCGTGCCCAACAGGAAGTGTGGTTTCTGGACCACAATCCCGAGCGGGCAGCGAACATTGCAAAAAAAGGGCTTACCCTGGAAGAAGGGGGGCAGATTATGACCGGCCCGGTTCGCATCACGGTTTCGGCCGGGCAGATTGGCCCGGCAGACCTCCTGCTTTTGTGCGTAAAGTCCCATGACGTCGACCAATTTCTGGCAGGGGCAGGTCCTGACCTATGCGGACCGCATGGTCTTCTGGTCGCCTTTCAAAACGGTATTCTCCATATTGATCTTCTGAAAAGCTGGAGAGCCAATATCGGCGTGGCCCTGGGGGTTACTGCCCAGGGTGCCACCCTACTCGGACCAGGGCATGTGCGCCACGCCGGCATAGGGGCAACGAGGGTGGGATTTATCCGGGAAGAGGATGTTTCCCGCCATGATGCGCTCCTTCGGGCCGCAGGCCTGTTATCGTCGGTCGGCATCGAGACGGAAAAGGTGGTCAATATCATGGACCATGTGTGGCGGAAACTCATAGTGAACGTCGGGATCAATGCCCTTACCGCCATATTCGACTGCCCTAACGGCGGATTACTCGCCTCTTCCAGGGCTAGAGCAATGCTTAAGGTCGCGGTCGAAGAGGCAACCCTGGTTGCCATGGCCAAGGGAATTACGATTACGGATGATTCGGTGGCCATGACAATCAATGTCTGCCGGGCCACCAAAGACAATCTCTCTTCCATGCTCCAGGATATCAGGAATGGTCGCCGCACCGAAATCGAGGCAATAAACGGAGCGGTCATAAGGGAAGGCAAGGCACTCGGCATTCCCACTCCAATCAATGAAGAACTCTATAAAAAGGTTAAGGCCCTGGAGGCTTCCTTGCCAGAACGCGCCTCGCTTTGAGACCAAGACCCAAAAAATACCAAACCAAAAATAGTAAGGAGGAATAATGGCAACTAATTACCTTTTCACGTCAGAATCTGTTTCCGAAGGCCACCCGGACAAGGTGGCGGATCAAATATCGGATGCCATCCTTGACGCCATCATCGGTAAAGATCCCAACTGCCGGGTGGCGTGCGAGACCCTGATCACCACGGGCATGGCTCTCATCGCCGGGGAAATCACCACCTCGGCCTGGGTGGATATGCCCCAGATCGTCCGGGATACCATCTATGACATCGGCTATAATTCACCGGAAATCGGTTTTGACTCAAAATCCTGCGCAGTACTTACCACCATTGACAAGCAATCGCCCGACATCGCCCGCGGCGTGGATGAGGGGACCGGACTAGATCTTGAGCAAGGGGCCGGGGACCAAGGTCTCATGTTCGGCTATGCCTGCCGGGAAACGAGCGTGCTCATGCCCATGCCCATCATTTACGCCCATCGGCTCATGAAGCGCCAGGCCGAGGTAAGGAAATCCGGAAGATTGGCTTGGCTGCGGCCGGACGGCAAGAGCCAGGTGACGATTGAATACGAAAACAGCAAGCCCAAACGGGTAGAGGCCGTGGTCCTCTCCACCCAGCATGATTCCATCGTCGACTATGAAGATCTGAAGGAAGGGGTCATGGAAGAGATCATTAAACCAGTGCTGCCCGAGCATATGGTGGACAAAAAGACCAAGTACTTTATCAATCCCACGGGCCGGTTTGTCATTGGCGGACCAGCGGCTGACTGCGGGGTGACCGGCAGAAAGATCATCGTGGACACCTATGGCGGCATGGGTTCCCATGGCGGCGGCGCCTTTTCCGGCAAGGACCCGTCCAAGGTGGACCGTTCTTCCTCGTACATGGGCCGCTATGTGGCCAAAAACCTGGTAGCCGCCGGGATCGCAGATCAGGTGGAGATCCAGGTAGCCTATGCCATCGGCATCTCAAGGCCCATTTCCGTCAATGTCAACACCTTCGGCACAGGCAAAATTGACGATGAAAAGATTCGTAAACTTATCCTTTCGCATTTTGACCTGCGGCCCAAGTCCATTATCCAACATCTGAATCTCCTCCGACCCATTTACAAAAAAACCGCGGTCTACGGCCATTTTGGCCGGGAACGGGAGGAATTTACCTGGGAACGGACGGACAAGGCGGAACTCCTGCGGGATGCCGCCGGTCTCAAATAACGAATAAAATAGGGGAAAATGATTATGACACGCGATACTGCAATGAATTTAAACGAAACAAATACAACGGCCGACGCCAAGGTTGCCGATCCCGGCCTTGCTGACTGGGGACGAAAAGAGATCGCCATTGCCGAGACCGAGATGCCCGGCCTCATGGCCATCCGGGCCGAATACGCCGAACAAAAACCGCTTGCCGGCGCCCGCATAGCCGGCTGCCTCCATATGACCATCCAGACCGCCGTGCTCATGGAAACCCTGGTGACCCTAGGGGCCGAAATTCGGTGGTCATCATGCAACATATTTTCCACCCAGGACCATGCAGCGGCAGCCATGGCAGCGGCCGGCATGCCGGTTTTTGCCTGGAAAGGCGAGACCGAGGAGGAGTTCTGGTGGTGTATTGAGCAGACCATCTTTGGCCCAAACAACTGGCGGCCCAATATGCTCCTTGATGACGGCGGGGATGTCACCGCTGTCATGCACACCAAATATCCGGAACTGATGAGGGAAGTTCGGCGGATCAGTGAGGAGACCACCACCGGGGTGCATCGCCTCTATGAGATGATGCGTCAAGGAGAACTTCTTGCCCCTGCCATCAATGTAAATGATTCGGTGACCAAGTCCAAGTTCGATAATCTCTATGGTTGCCGGGAATCCCTGATTGATGGCATCAAACGGGCCACGGACGTGATGATCGCCGGAAAAATCGCCGTGGTCTGCGGCTACGGCGATGTGGGCAAGGGGTGCGCGCAGGCATTCCGGGGCATGGGCGCAACCGTACGGATCACCGAGATCGATCCCATCTGCGCCCTGCAGGCGGCAATGGAAGGCTACCGGGTCGTCACCATGGATGAGGCTGCCTCGCTTGGCGATATCTTTGTCACCGCCACCGGTAATATCAAGGTGATAACGCGGGCACATATGGAGGCCATGAAGAATCAGGCCATCGTCTGCAATATCGGCCACTTTGACAGCGAGATCGATATTGCGAGCATCCGGGATCTGCCCTGGGAAAACATCAAACCCCAGGTGGATCATGTAATCTTTCCGGATAATAAAAGAATCATCGTGCTGGCCGAAGGCCGGTTGGTAAATCTTGGCTGCGCCACGGGCCATGCCAGCTTTGTCATGAGCAATTCCTTTACGAACCAGGTTCTTGCCCAGATAGAACTCTGGCAGCATCCTGAACAATATGAAAAAAAGGTGTACGTACTGCCCAAGCATCTGGATGAAAAGGTGGCAAGGCTCCATCTTACCAAGGTAGGCGCCAAGCTCACCACGCTTACCGATGCACAGGCAAAGTACATCGGCGTCAACCTTGAAGGCCCCTATAAACCGGACTATTACCGCTATTAGGGGGCCTTGTCTTTCCGCACCGATATGATGAAACGGAAAGAGTATTTTTCCATTGCCATCACAAAGATCTGCACGAGCCAAGAAAAATTTGTGGACCAAGATTTCTCTTTGAACCTATGTAAGCGGACGAGCAAGTCGAAAATGTTTTGCAACCTGACCATTAATATCGCTGGTTTCGGGGTAATCGTTCAGACCCCTCCCCCCGAAATAAGAAGGACCAGCTGGTGTGTGCGGTGCGCGAGCTGTCGCAGGCGTTCGCGCTCGCCGTGCCGTGGCGCCCGAGGGCGTGGTGGACATCTTCGTCGCCGCGGGCTTGGCGAAGCCGGACATCTCGATCCTGTCAGAGGAGTTCCTGTCCGAGGTGCGCGGGATGCCGCAGCGCAATCTCGTGGTCGAGCTCTTGCAGAAGCTCTTGAAGGGCGAGCTGCGCACGCGCCGGCGGAAAAACGTCGTGCAGGCGCGGTCGTTCGCGGAGTTGTTGGAGCAGTCGCTACGGCGCTATCAAAACCGTGCCATCGAGGCCGTCCAGGTGATCGAGGAGCTCATCGGGCTGGCGAAGCAGATGCGCGAAGCGGACCGGCGCGGTGAGGCGATGGGCCTCAGCGAAGACGAACTCGCGTTCTACGACGCGCCGGAGACCAACGACAGCGCCGTAAAAGTGCTGGGCGACGACTCGCTACGCGGCATCGCACCCGAGCTCGTGGCCTCCGTGCGTGCCAACGTGACCATCGACTGGACGATGCGTAAAAACGTGCGCGCCCAGCTCCGCGTGCTCGTCAAACGCATCCTGCGCAAGCATGGCTACCCGCCGGACAAGCAGAAGAAGGCGACGCAGACGGTGCTAGAGCAGGCGGCCGTGCTGTCTGCGGAATGGGCGACAGCGTGAGGGCGCCTAATCGAGTAGCCGGGGGTTTTCCACCCCCCGGCCCCCACACCACCTGACATGCGCGTCCGCATCAGGCGATTCACGAAATCTATCGGGCCTTGGCCGGGACAGGAAACACTAACCAACAAATCTTTGATAAAAAGCGGTGGTACCGCAGGTTGACGCCCAGGCTGGCATCGCATGTCGCGCCCGGAGTTTATCGTTCCCCCTCTGTGCCAATGTAAGTGAGCCATGACGTTAACATTAGGAGAGAGCATTGCCTCGTACAACAAAAAACGCGCTACGGGAAACGAACGTTCCCTGGATCACGAAAGACGGATACATCGACCTGACGAAGGTCCCGATTGACTCGACACTGAGTCAGGCAGTGAGTGATAACCGGGAGGAATTCGCCAAAGCTTGCCGCATGCTGTCTTCCATGGCATACGCTGGCAGAGCTGAAGCTGTCGTCTTCCTTTGCGGTTTACTCGGGTACTGCGGAAATGACACGACGAGGAAAGAGGAGATCGTAGAGGCATTGAGTCGCGTCAGGACTCATCAAGTCGCCGGCCTGCTGTTTGCAGAACTGGAGAGCACGGAAAGCTCGAACTCAACGAGAGGCTACATCAGCCGGATTCTGAAGGCACTCGAGGGATTCCCACTGGAGAGCGTCGAGGAGGGGTTCGAGAGGCTATTGTCGGACCCGAGACGGACCTACAGAATGAAGCGCAAGTTCAGGGAAATCCTCGAGAAGA
>CAZDYX010000057.1:0-864 GCA_964509775.1 uncultured Desulfobulbia bacterium
GTGGCGCCCTTAATAGCTTATTTATATGCTCCCCAAAATCCGTTACAATCAGAATGTTTCCTAAGTTCATCCCCTGTTTGGGGTAATTTTACGGCTGCTTAATTCTACTTTGGCACATTACCCAGCCCCTTGACCGCCCTGGAGGGGCGGTTGGATATTAGCCGGGGGCAGCCGCAAGGCGGCGGCCCCCGGAACGATGGAGCGATTATTTCATGGCGCCCCAGAGGCGCAGGAGATGGCTCACGCCAGTCTTGGTAACATTCCTGCGCCCCGCCGGGGCGCTCAATTGGAAGATACATTCGATTCCGTGGGCTGGCCCGCCGGGCCTGCCCACGGCTAATGTCCAACTGCCCCGCCGGGGCATCCTAAGATGATACATATCCGCTCCCCATATGCAGGGAGATAAGCGTATCTGCTCCTAAATCGAATGCCGATATGAGGGCACCCACAGGGGGGCGCCCCGGCAGGATGCCCCATTGGGGTTAACATAATTTTCGCAGTCGGCGAATGTTTTGTAGGGGCTGCCCCATGTGGCTGCCCTCCTCCTTACGCCGAGGAATCCCACAAATCCGCGATGAGCCAGAAAATTAAAGACGATGCGGAACCTGCACCTCAAGCAGGCTTCCTTTTCCCTTTTCGGACCGGATCTCAAGTACCCCGCCGATTTCCTGCATGAGGTCCTTCATGGTCTTGATGCCAAGGCCCTTCGAAGAGGCGGACTCCGCCTCATGAGGAGTAAAGCCTATGCCGTCATCTTGAACCGTCAACACGAACTGCCTCTCATCGACAACAAAATCGATGGTTACATTTCCGGCCTTGGCATGTTTTCGGATATTGGTGATTGCCTCACCGAAGATTCTGAGC
>CAZDYX010000057.1:874-13155 GCA_964509775.1 uncultured Desulfobulbia bacterium
AAATGATGCCGCATGGAAGAACTGGGCCGGAAATCCGCATCGGGAGAGAGCCGGGCCTGCCAGTTGAACTGAATTCCGTCAAAGCCGAGACGTTCTTCCGCGGCCTCCTTGAGATGATCGCGCAGCTCTTCCCAAGTGTTGTATCCCGGCGTGATCAGCCACAAGAACTCCCGCAGTTGTTTCAAACAGTCGCGGGAGGTTTTGCAGATGGACTCGGTCGCCCGTTTGACCTCGTCAAGGTCGTCAGGCAGAAACCTGAGAAGAATCATTTCACCGGTGTGGCTGATGTGGGTCAGGTCGTTACTTAGATGATCGTGGAGATCGTTTCTGATTCTTTCCCGTTCCCGGTTGGCCTCTAACTCCTTGGCGAGTTTTTCCTGATAGAGATTGAAGTTGTCGATCGCATAGCAGAGGGAAAAAGGCACGATGAGGGAAAATAGGGCAAAATAGGCAAAGTCCATTACCGGCAGGCCCAAAAAGGCCGGCAGCAGCAGGCAAATGATAAAGACAAGCCCGGTGCTGACCGGTGCAAGCAGCGCCAGGCGAATCTGCTCCCGAAACATGGGGTCTTTCTCGGCCAGCCAGGAATGCAGAAAGGCCCCGGCCATGACCAGGACTCAGAGGAAGAGAAAAGGAAAGGTATAGATATCCAGAAAAGTTTTTTCCAAGTCAATTGCTTAAAAATTCCGAAAAAACAAGGAGATTCTACGCGGTCTGTTGGAAAAGACTTATCTGGACAGCTATAGTGCCGAAGGCGGCGATCTTCAAGAAATAGAGGACCATGCTGCCGAAAAAATAGAGATAGAGGCCATGGATCAGCCAGGGCCGGCCTTTGATAAAGAATTTTGGCCTCGGGAAGACCAGGGAAAAATGAACCAGGGTGATCATGCCGCCGGCGCCCGCAAAGACACTCATGATCAGGAAGCGGAAGAGAGCAGGCGGCAGGGTGACATCCCTTGCTGACACAGGTGCGGCGCTTGCAAGATAAAGGGCTACAAAGGCGGGTCGGCAGGGAAGAGCGCTTGGAGATAAGATGAAGGGCAAGGAGAAGAAAGATCAGGACCGCGAGATATACCGGCCCCAATCTTCTGAAAATCTCAAAGGCGGATATGGTCTTGACCGGCACGGAAACAATATGTGGTGGCCCATGATTTTGATCGAAGAAGGTCAAATGAATGCGGGCCTTCCCCTTGACCGCCTCAAAAAGCTGCTCCTGCCTCTGCCACCAGCGGGCCTCATCCCGGGGCAGGAAGAACTCGGGAAATCTCAGGAAATCGTCTTGATCCACGGCAATATCTTCAAGCGCCTCCAGCCTGCCGGGAAGGATATCGCCGGCCTTATCTGCTTTGAAATATACAAAGCCGGTATCATTACTGGCAGTGAGCAGCAATCCCGTGTATGGCGAGACGGACAAGGCGTATGCGCCAATTGCCATGATGGCAAGCGTGATGACAATCAACCCGGTGAGGATGCCTTTTGATATGGCATGGCCCGAAGACTGGATGCGTGATGGTATATTTTGGCATGGTTCAATAGGTTCCACGTTCAAGGTTCCAGGTTTAGAGGATGGTGGCTTGCAGGAACCTAACCTTGAACCCTTGAACCGGTGAACCGGGAACGTTGAACCATGCCATATATTTGTATTTTCCGAGTCCCTAAATGCTTGATATTACAAGTCGGCAATTTGAGCTTTTCGACTTTTTACGAGATCATCACTACCTCATATATTCGTCCCATTCGCCTGGGAGGAGGAGGTGTTTTTTGGTGTTGCACGCCTTGCAGGCCGGTACCAGGTTGTTCTTGACACTCTTTCCCCCCCGGGTAAGGGCCACGACATGGTCCATGGTCAATTCGGTCGGCGGGGTCGGTTGGCCGCAGTAATAGCAGACCCCCTTGGCGATCTTGTTTTGCCACCAGCGGGTCTTTCTCAGTTCCCTAGCCTGGGACCGTTCCCTTCTGATTACGGCCTCGTCCACGCCGTCTAAGTCGTATTCCATGGTAAGTTACCTCCCAGCGCCGTTTCCGGCCTGACCAACGAGCAGCAAATGACGGGCCTCACCCACCAGATATAACGATCCGGATATGCAGATGAGATCCCGGGGTCCGGCAAGCCTTGCCGCTGCGGACAGGGCCTCCGGCACCGGGGACACACACCGGGATCGCGACCGGCATTTCGGCGGCAGGGCCTCCTGCAGCAAATGGGGAGGGGCCGCCCGTTCTATGTCCACTGCGGTCAAAACAATGTGCGTTACCAGGGGGGCGATAATGGCGAGCATAGACCGATAATCCTTGTCCAGCATGCTCGCCCAGACGAGGATAAGCCTTTCAAAGGAAAAGTCGTTTTGCAGAGCCTCCTTAAGAATATTTACCGCCGCGGGGTTGTGGGCGCCGTCAAGAAGATAGCAACGAGATTCCGAAGCAGAAGGGCAAGGCGGCGCCGGAAGCAAGAAATGTTCGAGACGGCCCGGCCATGACACCTCCATAAGGCCGGACCTGACTGCGGCCTCATCCACCCGAACATTTTTTTTATCAAGTATCTCCAATGTTGCCAGGGCGAGGGCGGAATTACTCGTCTGATGCCGGCCGACCAACCGGCAACGGAGTCCGGAAAGGGAGGTAAAAATCCCCTTATAGGCCCAGGTGTTGTCTGCTGCCGTGGACGCGGAAAAATCCCGGTCCAGGAGATAAAGGGGCGCGTTTAGGTCGGCGCAGGTCCGGATCATTACCTCGCGGGTTACGTCATCGGCCGCCCCGGAGACCACCGGAACCAGGGGCTTGATGATGCCGGCCTTTTCCCGGGCTATCTCGGCCAGGGTGTTTCCCAGATGGGCCTCATGATCCATGGCGACATTGGTGATCAGGGCCACCTCCGGCCAGATGACATTGGTCGCGTCCAGTCTGCCGCCCATACCCACCTCCAGGATGGCCATGTCCACCCTTTCCCGGGCAAACCAGAGCAGGGCGAGCGCGGTGGTGAACTCAAAATAGGTGATCTGGCGGTTGTCCAAGACCTCCCGGATCACGGTTGCCAGGCCGGCAAAATCCTCCTCGGAGATCAGGGCATCGTTTATCCGGAACCGTTCCCGCACCGAGACCAGGTGCGGGCTGGTGTAAAGCCCCACCCGATAGCCGGCCCGGGCCAGAATGGCCAAGAGGGTGGCCGATACCGACCCCTTGCCGTTGGTGCCCGCCACATGGATGAAGCGGAGGTCCTTATGGGGATCACCCACAGCGGCAAGGAAGTGCTCCATGCTGTCAAGCCCCAGCTTGATCTTAAAGAGCTGCAAATTATAGAGAAATTCCCAGGCCTCGGAATAGTTCATGGGGCGTAACTACTCAGGCGGATAGTCTGTAGGTGTTTAGGTGGATAGGTGGGAATAACCATGCGAGATCACACAAAGCTCAGAGCATTTGAACTGGCCGAAACTTTTAGAGGCCGAAAAAATGTTGGTATCCTTGATTCATTCTTGGCGCCGTCCTAACAGACTACAGTCTAAACAACCTAAGTAGTTATCATGGCGCTATAATCTCAAGCCTTCCGTAGTCAAGGTGGATATTTTTTTTGCCGTGCCTAGGGAAGAAGATCTCCACGGTGCGCGGGCCCTTTATGGCGAGCACGGTTCCCGGCCCGAAATAGGGATGCATCACCTGGAGACCAGGGCTCATTCCCCCGGTCTCCATCCCTTGCCGGAAAGGGGTCGTTTTTTTTGGTGGAGCCGGAAACCGGTTTTTGTCCAGATTAAGTGAAGTAAAGAGGCCGGGCGAAAGCCCGGCGAGGAAACCTGACAGCTCTGTTGGCCGCGATGACCCATCGCTTGAGAAGATCCGGCGGGGATAGGTAAGATAAAGAAGATTTTTGGCCCTGGTCACGGCCACATAAAGAAGCCGTCTTTCCTCTTCGAGATCGTCTTCGGAATAGAGGGCATGGACCGGAGGGAAAAAACCCTCGGCAAGGTGCATGACGAACACGGTCTCCCACTCAAGCCCCTTGGCCGAATGGATGGTGGAAAGCACCAGCCGGTCCTGGTCTTTTGCCCCCTCGGTTCCCGGCGTCAGGGGATCAAGCACCAGATCGTCAAGAAAGCTCGTAAGGCTCCGGTACTCATGGGCCAGGACCTGGAGCTGCTCGAGATCCCGGCTGCGGCGAGGGTAGTCGTCGTGATATACCCGTTCCAAAATCGGTTCGTAATACACTAACAGCCGGCCGACCAGGGTGGCGGGGGCGAGGTCGGCCTCGCAAAGTTCGGTCATTACCTCATACAGGTCGTTAAGGCCGGACTTAATTGCCGGTTTGGCCGGGTATTCGGCCAGGGCCGCCACCGGATCCTGGGCCTTCCTGACCGTCTCGCGGATCAAGGCCGCTGTTTTTGGCCCCACCTTTTCAAGCAGCAGCAGGATACGGTTCCAGGAGAGATAATCCTCCGGATTCGCAACCAACCGCAAGTGGGCAATGACATCCTTTATGTGGGCGGCCTCGGTGAGCTTGAGCCCTCCCCGTTTTTCAAAGGGGATGTTTTTGCTGTTCAGCTCAATTTCGAGCTGATAGGAATGAAAGCCGGCCCGGAAGAGCACGGCCATATCATGCAAGGCCGTGCCTTTCTCTTGCTGGGCCACAATATGGCCGGCGATGAATCGGGCCTGATCCGCCTCATCCTTGGCGCCATAGAGAACAGGACGGTCGCCGTCGCCCCGGCGGGCATGGAGGATCTTGGTGTACTTTTCCTTGGCCTGGGCAATGATGGCGTTGGCCGTCGAAAGGATGGGCTGGGTGGAGCGGAAGTTTTCCTCCAGTTTGATGATCCTCGTGCCGGGAAAGAGGCGCGGAAACTCGAGGATGTTACGGAAGTCCGCACCCCTGAAGCTGTAGATGGACTGGGAATCATCGCCCACCGCCATGACATTGGCATGGCCATTGGCCATCAGACGGACAATGGCGGCCTGCAAGGGGTTGGTATCCTGGTATTCATCCACCATGATATAGGAAAAACGCTCCGCCATCTCCTCCCGGACGCCCCTTTCCTGATCGAGAACGGTCTTCCAGTGGACAAGCAGGTCATCATAGTCCATCAATTGATGGTCCCGCTTGAATTCGGCGTAATGCCCGGAAAGGGTGACCAGTTCCTCCCCGTGCTCGGCAAGATGGATATAATCGCCGAACAGGAGCTCCTGCACCGGGACGGCCCGGTTGACCGACCTGCTGAACAGGGAAAGGATGGTCCGCTTGGAGGGGAAACGGTTTCCGGCGCCGCTAAGATTCAAGGAGGACTTTAAGATATTGATGATGTCCTCGGCATCGGCCTGATCAAGAATGGTGAAATTCGCGACAAATCCCGCATAACGGCTATAACGGCGCAGCATCATATTGGCCACGGCATGGAAGGTGCCGCCGGTGATGGCGCGGCACGACTCGTCAAGGAGAAGGCTTGCCCGGTTGATCATCTGCTGGGCCGCCTTTCTCGTAAAGGTCAGAAGCAGGATATTTTCCGGCATGACGCCCCTTGCCACCAGACGTGCGACCCGGTAGACGAGGGTCCGGGTCTTGCCGCTGCCGGCGCCGGCAACAACCAGACACGGTCCGTCAAGCCAATCCACCGCTTCATATTGGGCGTCATTCAGGGCCTCTCGGTATCGATCTGCCTGGGGCATTAGGGACCGGTCATCAATGGATGATCTTTTTTTTCCGCCTTTGGGTGCACTTCTGACCGGAGCGGGGCGTCCTTTTTTACGTCGGGACGCGATTTTCCGACCAGGGCAAGGGCGATGGCCTCATCCGCCCGGTTGATGAGGTGGAACGTAAGCCCCTCCTTGACCTGGTCCGAAAGCCGCATGAGGTCATAATTGTTTTGCCTGGGCAGCACGATCTGTTTGATGCCGGCGCGTTTGGCCGCCAGGACCTTCTCCTTGATCCCGCCCACGGGTAACACCATCCCCCGCAAGGTAACCTCGCCGGTGACCGCGAGATCGCTTCGAACCGGTCGGTTGAGGAGAAGCGAGGTGAGGGCGAGAAGGATGGTGATACCGGCCGAGGGGCCATCCTTGGGAATAGCGCCGGCCGGGACATGGATATGGATGTCATGGTTGTCAAAAAAGTTGGTTTCCAGATGGAGTTTTTTACTCTGGGTCCGTAAAAAGCTCAAGGCGGTCTGGGCGGATTCCCGCATGACCTCACCCAGTTTGCCGGTAAGGGTGAGCTTCTTGTTGCCGGGCATGAGCGAGGCCTCGACAAACAGGATTTCTCCGCCGGTCGGTGTCCAGGCAAGACCGGTGGCCACCCCGGGGACGCTGGTCCGTTGGGCCACCTCAGGGAATATCTTGGGCGGGCCCAGATACTCCATGATGTCCGAGGGTTTGATAATAATCCGCACATCCTCGGCCGCCTCGCCGCTGGCGATCTTGTGGGTGACCTGCCGGCAAACCGCCGCGATCCGCCGTTCCAGGTTCCGGAGCCCGGACTCCCGGGTATGGTTGCGGATGATTTTGGCAATAGCCTGCCGCTGAAAGACCAGGTGGTGCTTGGTCAGGCCGTTTTCGGCAAGCTGCTTGGGGATGAGGTGTTTATGGGCGATATTGACCTTTTCCTCCTCAGTGTATCCAGGAAGCTCTATCACCTCGATCCGGTCATAAAGCGGGGCCGGAATGGTATCCCGTTGATTGGCGGTGGTAATGAAGAGCACCCTGGAAAGGTCAAAGTGCACATTGAGATAGTGGTCGACAAAGGTGTCGTTTTGTTCCGGATCAAGGACCTCCAGAAGCGCGGATGCGGGATCGCCCCGAAAATCCTGGCCCAGTTTGTCGATCTCATCGAGCATAAACACCGGATTGTTGGTGGCCACCCTTTTAAGCCCCTGGATGATGCGGCCGGGCATGGCTCCCACATAGGTGCGCCGGTGGCCGCGGATCTCGGCCTCGTCGCGCATACCGCCCAGGGAGAAACGATAGAACTTCCGGCCGAGCGCCTTGGCGATGGATTTGCCCATGGAGGTCTTGCCGGTGCCGGGCGGGCCGATGAAACAGAGGATGGGTCCTTTGTTGTCTCCTTTCATTTTACGCACGGCCAAAAACTCGAGGATGCGCTTTTTAACCATTTCCAGGCCGCAATGATCCTCATCAAGGATGCTCTGGGCCAGAACAAAATCGAGGTTATCCTCGGTTGTCTCGTTCCAGGGGACATCAAGGAGCCATTCGATATACGTATGGGCCACCATGAATTCCGATGAGGCCTGCGACATCCGCTTGAGCCGGTTAAACTCCCGATCCGCCTCTTCCTTGGCGTCGGGAGGGAGGTTCCTGGCCTCAATCCGTTTACCGAGTTCGGAAAGAAATTCAGACTCCTCGTCGGTATCGCCCAGTTCCTGGCGGATGGCCTTGAGCTGCTCCCGCAGATAATACTCCTTCTGGGTTCGGTCCATCCGGCTCTTGACCTGGCTCTGAATTTTATTTCCCAGCTCCAGGACCTCGACCTCTCGACTCAGGATGCTAAATAGCCTTTTCAGCCTGGTCTTTTCCTCCACCGCCTCAAGGATCTCTATCTTCTTTTCCATGCCGACATCGAGATGGGAGGCCAACATATCGGCCAGCATCCCCGGCTCTTCAATAGTGGCGAGCATCGAGGAGACGTCACGGGGAATCTGGGGAGACATTTCCAGGAATTTGTTAAAGGCCGTCCGCACCTGTTTGGTCAGGGCCTCGACCTCAAGATTATCCTTCTTGCGGTGATCGACCAGACGAGTGACCGTGGCCATGGCATAGGGGTCAGGAGGCAGAAGCTCAAGAATCCTTACCCTGGATACCCCCTGCAACAGCAGACGTATCGCCCCGCCGGAGATATCCACCTTGCGCAGGATGAGGGCCGCGGTGCCGATTTCCAGGAAACTCCCCTTTTCAAGTTGATCAGCGATGGCCAGCACTACCAGCCGGTCTTTGCTCAGGGCGTATTCCACGGTCTTGATGTTGTCGTCCTTTTCCACGTCCAGCGGAACCACCATATTAGGGAAAAGAACCAAGTCAGACACGGTGAGGACGGGTAATTGCTCAGGGAGAACCTGCACCTTCATGTTCGACCGTTTGCCTGTTCCTGATTTTTCACCGCCATTCTGAACCTGCATAAGAGCCACCCCGTTTTAGGTTAACCTTTGAACCATTAAGGGCTAATGAAAAAATCGCCCATCTGTTGAGCCTCTTACAAAACTGGTCACCCCGGCGAAGACCGGGGCCCACTGATTTTCGCAACTTGCTGAAATTCCTGGATTCCGGCTTTTCCCCGTACCCCTCAAGGGGGTATTGAACTGAATCAAGCGAGGACTAAACAGAGCGCCGGAATGACGAAAAATGTACTTTTCGCGACTATTGCAAGAGGCTCAGTTGATAGCTAATAATAATTCATGAAAATTACAAGAAGAAAACGTCGAGTTATAATGTGGTTCAGAGGGGAAAATCTGATCCCTTCGAGGAACGAAAAAAAACGAAGCGCGCCGATCGCTGTTCTTTCATCCTTCAAAATCGTCGGCTTCCCTGCTTAGGTAAGCCGTCTGGGAAAAACAAGAACAATCCGGTATCCTCGGTTTTATTATTGTTGTTTTGTTTGGATATTGTTATGTCAGAATTCAAAAATTCTATAGTCAAAAAACTCTCACTCGCCTTAAAAGTATGATTTATGACCTCTTGATCATCAATAGCCTTCTTGTACCCCTTGCCCCTGATCTGCCGGAGACCATGACGCCCGGCTATGTGGCGATCAGGGCCGGAGAAATCGTGAGTATGGGGATGATGGCCGACCTTTTGCCAGGGCAGAGCGCCGGAAAGGTCATCGATGCCGCAGGCAAGCTTCTCATGCCCGGACTCATCAACTGCCATACCCATGCGGCCATGACCCTATTCCGGGGTCTGGCCGATGACCTTCCCTTATCCGTCTGGCTCTATGAGCATATCTTCCCGGCCGAGGCAAGGGTCATCAACCCGGAAACCGTATATTGGGGAACCCGGCTTGCTGCACTCGAGATGATCCGGTCCGGAATCACCGCGGTTGCGGACGGTTATTTTTACGAGCATGATGCAGCCCAGGCCTTTCTTGATTCCGGCTTGCGGGCGGTGGCGGCCCAGGGGGTAATCGATTTTCCGGCCCCGGGCGTACCGGATCCCAAGGATAATGTACGATATGCGGCGGAATATATTGACCAATGGCAGGGTAAATCCGACCTTGTCTTCCCGGCCGTGTTTTGCCATTCGCCCTCTACCTGCTCCGCAGCCACCCTGCGTGCTGCAAAAGAGATGGCGCGCGCCAAAAAGGTATTGTTTTTTATCCATGTGGCAGAGACCCGGGATGAGGTGGCCTTTATCCGCAAGGAACACGGGTGTACCCCGGTGCAATGGCTAGAAGGCCTGGGCGTGCTTGACGCAGACACGGTCTGTGTACACTGTGTCTGGCTTGAGAAAACGGATTTTGATATCCTGGCAGCGACCGGGGTCAAGGTGGTTCACTGCCAGCAGAGCAACATGAAGCTTGCCTCCGGGGTGGCGCCGGTTGTCGCCATGCTCTCTCGTGGCATTCCGGTAGGCCTCGGCACTGACGGGTGTGCTAGTAACAATCGGCTTGATCTCTTTGGCGAGCTTGATTCCTCAGCCAAGCTCGCCAAGGCAATTTCCGGGGACCCCACGGTCCTGCCCGCCAACGAGGCCTTGACCCTTACCTCTGCCGGCGCGGCCGATGTGCTTGGCATGCGGGGCGCAATCGGCGGTCTTGCCCCGGGGATGAGGGCAGACCTCATTCTGCTGGATACAAACAAGGCGCATCTAGTCCCTTTCTATCACGCCCATTCGCATCTTGTCTATACAGCGAGCGGCGCCGATGTCGAGACCGTGATCATCAACGGTCAGGTGGTTATGGAGAGAAGGGAAATACTTCTCTTTGATGCGGCCGAGGTCATTGCCCGGGTAAGGGCATTATGTTCATGAAGGGGGAGGAACAGAACCGACAACCGCCTGGTGCCTCTCAGCTTTTATGGGAAATCTGGAGAAGGGAGATAAGGATCTCCACGATCTCCCTATCGAACTGGTAGCTGACGCACCGCCGCATTTCTTCTATGGCGACGGACCGGGACAAATTGGTCTTATAGCTCCTCTTTGAGGTCATGGCATCATAGCAGTCGACCACGGTGACAATCCTGGTCAAGTGGTCGATGTCTGAACCGGCCAGACCATCAGGATAGCCATTGCCATCGAGACGTTCATGATGATGGCGGATGATGCTGCATTCCCGGTCAAGGAAGGTGAGGGGCTTGATGATGTTTTCGCCCACGACCGGGTGCTTCTTCACCAGCATCCACTCCTCGGCCGTCAATGGACCCGGCTTTCTGATGCTGCTCACATCGATTACCAGTTTGCCAATGTCGTGGAGCTGGCATGCCCGCTCCAGAACGGTCATGTCGTCATCGGATAATTTTATGGCCCGGCCGATCATGAGGGCATACTCCGTGACCCTGGCGGTGTGGCCGACCGTATATTGGTCCTTTTCCTCCAGTGCCGCCATCAGACTCAAGATGGTGTTCACGGTGGATATTTCAAGGTTACGGCTGTAGAGCCGCAACAATTCATTTTTTTCCGCCAGTTCCTTGGTCTTGGCGAGGACCTCAGCCTCAAGATTGGCAGTATAGGCCTTTTCCCGGAGCACGTACGTCCGTTTCTCAATGGCCCGCCTGACCTTGATATGGAACATTTCCAGATCATCGATCGGCTTGGCAATAAAATCATAGGCCCCGTGATTGATGGCCTTGATGGCATACTCCATGGTGCCCACACCAGTGAGAAAGAGCACCGGGATCTCTTCGGATTTATCCTTTATTGCCCGGATGGTGTCAAAGCCGTCCATGCCCGGCATATTGATATCGAGAATAATGGCGCAAATTTCGCTGTCCCGGCCATGCAATAAATAATCAACCACCCCCCCTCCGTCCGGAAAGGCAATTACCTTATGGCCGAACATTTCAAGTATCTTCATGACCGCATCCCGGACCAGGGGATCGTCGTCGGCGATAATAATAGTATTGGTGAGGGGACTGACAACGGGGTCCAGTTCTACTCCCTCAGGGAGATACATTCTACTCATTACAGGCTCCAGTAAGCGCTTTGGCGAGCTTTTATCTGTTCAAGAACGAGTGGCAGTTGACCGGCATTCCCTTTTAAGGCTGCCGGAGTCTCATTCGCCTCAGACAGTCCTGCCATTTCCACCAAGACCGCCAAAACCCCTTCTCTAAGCATGTCAAGGTCATAGCCGCCCTCCAGGGTCAGCAACAACCGGCCCCCACACAATTCAGCGGCCAGGGCAAGAAGGATACGGGTAAGAGAGGCAAATCCCTGGGCCGTGACCTTCATAGTTCCCAGGGGATCGCCTTTTGCGATATCAAACCCGGCTGAGACCATGATCAGTTCAGGTTTATATTGCCGGGCAATGGGAACAAGGAGTTCATGGAATATCGTTAAATAGGCACGGTCATCCTGGCCCCCGGGAAGCGGGACATTGACCGTATACCCCTCCCCTTTCCCGGTACCTACTTCCTGGATACTGCCGGTTCCTGGATAAAAGGGGTATTGATGGGTGGAAAAAAAGAGGACTTGGTCGGTATCATAAAAGGAGTTCTGGGTGCCGTTGCCGTGATGGAGGTCCCAATCAACAATGAGGATGCGTTGTACCCCGAGTTCTTTCAGGGCATAATGGGCACCCACCGCGATGTTGTTAAAAAGGCAAAAACCCATGGCATGATGATGCTCGGCATGATGTCCTGGGGGCCGGACCAGGGTAAAGGCGTTTTCTATTTCGCCCGCACAAAGGCTTGATGCTGCCTGCACCACTGCGCCGGCGGCCATGAGCGCGGCCTCATAGGAGCGTGCCGATGTCTGCGTGTCGGGGTCGAGGCTGCCGAATGGCCTTCCTGCCGTGGCCTCCACCCGGGCAATATGGGCTTTCGAATGGTTAAGCCCGATAATCTCCTTGCTTGCCGGTCTGAAGAACGGATACAAAAATTTCTCCTTCATATCTGAACGGTCAAGGGCGTTATAGATGACTGCAAGCCTCTCCGGAATCTCCACATGATGTGGTCCCGGATTATGTTCAAGGAAGATTATATCTTTAAAAATTGATGATTTACGCATGGAGTTCCTTGTCATTCTTAAGGGTTCTTGTAACTACTCAGGTTGATAGTCTGTAGGTGTTAAGGTAAATAGGTAAAGAAGGAAAATTCGAAATTACGCTAAGTTCAGAGCATTTGAACTTGCTGATGAGATCCTAT
>CAZDYX010000058.1:0-1652 GCA_964509775.1 uncultured Desulfobulbia bacterium
TGTTCAGGGCGAATTCTGACTCCTGACTCCTGACTCCTGAATTCTATTTTCACGGCAAACGAACAGATAGGGATTTTTCAGCCCACGAATCTTTTTGATTGACCTTGGGTGTGTGTTTGATTACTTGTTACGCCATCATTGACCCTGCAAACAGATCCGCAAATCAAGGAGGTTTTCATAGATGGCAGAGATAAAAAGCACTTTAGAGTTGGTATTGGAACGGGCCGCCGCCATGGGCAGGGCTTCAAAGGAGGATATGGAGGCGGAAGAGCTTGTTAAGGAAGGCATGCGCCTGGGAGGTGAATATATCCGCACGGAAAAAGGCACCCTGGAAGAACTGTTGTCCCAGGTCCCGTTGTCTAGGCTCCCGCAGGTCCGGAAAGGGGTTCTTGCCACCCTGCTTCGTAACGTTATCTTGCCTAAAAACGAGGAACAGCAAACACTGGCGGAAAAGGCGATCGAGGGAGTCATGCAGTTGAGCGGACGGGCCACCGACCTGGCGGCGCTCCTTAAGGATCTGAAACAGATCCTTCTCCACTACCGGCAGACCAGGGAGCAGGTCTATAAGCGTCTTGAGACCGAATTCAGTCAACAGATGGAAATCATGGAACAATCAGTAGCCCGGCAGACCGGGGTGAAGGTTCGTCTTGACGCAAGTCAGCATCCCAAGTTCCAGGAACAGTGGCAAAAGGTCCAGGTTGATCTTAACGGCCAATATGGCCGGGCACTGGAACAACACAAGGCCCTCTTGAAACAGCGTCTGGGCGGCTAGATGGATAGTCTGTAGGTGTTTAGGTGTTTAGGTGGATAGGGGCGATAACCATGCGAGATCACACAAAACTCAGAGCATTTGAACTGGCCGACGAAGTTGCGATTCGTTCTTTGCGCAGTCCTAACAGACTTCAGTCTAACCAACCTGAGTAGCTACTAAATATCATGGAAATCCGGTTGGATTTCTCGGAGACCGGCCAGGGAGAGCGGGAAATAATTGGTACAATGGTTGAAGACCTCTTGACCGGCAGGGGTAAGGTTTCTTCGCTAAGCTGGCCGGACCGATTTTTGATGGAGGAGAACGCGTCTGATCCCATCGCCCTGATCCAGGAGCTGCAAACCATGCTCTATAATTTTAGGGTGCGTCTCGTGATGCTCTTTTAGTGATGGTCTGTTTTATGTCCCCCCAACCCCGGTGTCCCCTTCAGTTCTATCAGGACTCGACCGAATACAGGCCTTTCTGAAGAAACGCGGTCTTGACGCCCTGCTCGTCACCCAGCCGGAAAACCGGCGCTACCTAAGCGGGTTTGTTGCGGAGGAGCACGGCATTGAGGAATCGGCCGGGGTCCTGCTCATCCCCGGTCGGGGCAGGCCGTTTTTGTTGACCGACTTCCGATTTCAGCTTGATGCCGAGTCCCAGGCCCCGGCCTTTGAGAAGGTTATCTATAAGAAGGGCCTTCTACCCTTGCTGGGCAAATTTCTTCCCAAACTGGGTATCCGTAAGCTCGGCTTTGAGAGCCATTATGTTCTCCATTCCACGGCCCAAGACCTTGGCAGGATGGCGGATAGACGGGCAATCGAACTTGTCCCGCTGCTTGGGGTCGTGGAAAAAATCCGGACGAGAAAAACCGAGGAGGAACTAATAAAGATCCACGACGCAG
>CAZDYX010000058.1:1662-3535 GCA_964509775.1 uncultured Desulfobulbia bacterium
CAGTGGCCTTAAACGAAGAGGTGTTTGGCGAGGTCTACGGCTCGTTGCGGCCGGGTCAGACCGAGAGGGAGGTGGCCTGTCGCATTGAATCCGTCATGCGCGAAAAAGGGGCGGATGGTCCCAGCTTTCCGTCTATTGTGGCGGCCGGGCCCAATGCCGCCTCGCCCCATGCCATACCCACTGCTAGGCCCATAAACGAGAGAGAAACCGTGATCATAGATATGGGGGTGAGGCTTCGCGGGTATTGTTCTGACATGACGAGAACCGTGGTCCTCGGAAGGCCGGACAACAAAACCATCGAGCTTTTTCGCTTGGTGCGCCGGGCCCAGCTTGCGGGGCTGGCAACAATCCGGGCAGGAGTTAAGGCCAAGGATGTGGACCGGGCAGCGCGGCGAATCATCGCCGCTGCCGGTTACGGTGATCTTTTTGGGCACAGTTTGGGCCACGGTGTAGGGCTGGCCGTGCATGAGGCGCCCTCCCTCAACCGGAGGAACAGAATGGTGCTGGCGCCGCAGATGGTGGTCACCGTGGAGCCCGGGGTCTATATCCCCGGTTGGGGCGGGATCCGGCTGGAAAACATGGTGGTGGTCGAAAAGGACGGATGCCGGCTACTCAATAAGGACACGACCTTTCTTGATTTGTAGTAACTACTCAGGTTGTTTAGACTGTAGTCTGTTAGGACTGCGCAAAGAACGAATCAAGGATCTCAACACCTTGTGTGGTCTCGCATGGTTATTCCCCCCCTATCCACCTAAACACCTACAGACTATCCACTGATTATTTCCCTTGCAGGTTCTTTCGTCTCTTGACTTCCAAAAGGCTAACGACCTTGTCGGAAAAAGGTCCATTTTCCTGGGCAGGTTTGGTGTCGGATGGCTCGGCATCGGCAGTCCACGAACTTTCAAAATCAATCGCCTTGACAAAGAGTTCTTCATCACCCATGCCGAACATCTCCATCCCGGTAAACTGGGGTGTCCTCAGGGTCCAGGTCGCCTGACGCGAAGGGACCGTAAGAAATTGCAGGGTTACGTGCCACCATTCTGCCCGTTTTATTCGGTCCCGCACAATATCCTTTACCCGGGCATAGATGACCACATTCCCTTTCTTGAAGGCGATAAGCACGATATCCCCTACCTCAGTGGTATCCTTGAAAAAAATGAGCTTTTTAAGCTCGGTGGCTATTTGTTCTACAGTATACTCGGCCATACCGGATGATTCTCCATTTCTCCCTGTTTAAGAGGGCTATTATTTTTTCATCTCGGCACAGGGAATGCAGTGGATCTTATGATCTTTGAACCGGATGCGCGTTTCCATCACCTTTTCGCCGCAGGAAGAGCAGACCAGGCTGGGATATATCCTGGCCTCGCGTGGAGGTTCAATCGTAATCTTTTTTATCTCGAAGAGATCCTCAAGTGATGCGGCTAAAATCTCTTGAATCTTTTTGGCCTTCCGCTCGCGGACAAGGTTTTGTACCTCCTCTGACCGGTCCCCGTCACTGTATTTTTTCCAGGCGTTTTGCTCTGCCTCGGTCTCGGACGTGGAGACCCATTTCACGGCTATCCGGAGGGCCTCCAGGGATCGCCTTTGGATAAAGGTGTAAACCTGTTTCCCGTGGTCCTGGAAATGCAAATTGCCCTTGCCAAAGGTACATCCGGTCATCACTTGGATGGCGTCTACGGCACAAGAGTTGTTTTCCACTATGGCCACCAGCTCCTCATCACTAGGGCGCTCTCCAAAGATTGACATGACCGGTTCGGAAACGCGATACCCAAGGGCAAGACCAGGACAGACATGGCCATGAAATTGCACGACGGTCTCCCAGTTCATATCATATTCTCCTCGAAACTGTTCAGTAATTGAAGGGGAGGGAGGC
>CAZDYX010000058.1:3545-6279 GCA_964509775.1 uncultured Desulfobulbia bacterium
CCTCGTAGACCAAATCAACATTTCTCTTCGTACATAAGTGCTTATGCGCCAAAACATCGTAACCTTTTTTATATTGAAGAGATCGTTAATTGTTGTTCTTGTTGGGTGGAGGGGGAACAATACCCCAGGCTGATATGTCGACCCATTCAAAAAGTGAAAACGTGGGAAGCCAGGAACGTAAGGTCCGTGTGGGCGGATTGCCGGATTTCAGGGCGGCCAGCAGTTGTTCGGCTTGGGGGGCTGCCGCGGTATCAGGGTATTGGGCCAAAAGATATTCCAGTCGGCCCTGGGCCTGGTCGTATTCTTTTGTTTTCACATAGAAACTCGCCACATATAGTTCATGGTCGGCAAGAAAATTTTTGGCAATGTTACTCTTTTCAGTCGCCTCCGCGGTATAAGGCGAGGCGAGATAGGCCTTCAGCAAACGGTTGAAGGCCTGGATTGTCTTTTGGGCGTTCGTGGTATCACGGTCCATGGTATCCATCTGCTTGAAATGGCAGGAGCCGATCTGAAAGAGGACATAGGGCATGGCCTCATTGGTCGGATGACGTTCCTCAAACTCTTGATACAAGGTCAATGCCTCCTGATAATGGCCCAGATAAAAGCGGGAATCGGCTAATTTCAGCTCTGCCATGGGGCTGAAGGGGCCAAACGGGTAGTGTGATTTCAACCTTTCAAAGAGCTCCCGTGCCTTATCGTATTTTCCATGGGTAAAGGCATCCATTGCCTCCATGGCCATGGATTCTTCGGTCTCCACCTTTTGTTCGGTGGGCCAGAAATAAGATTTCACATTCTGTACGGTGGAACAGCCGGACAACAGTGAAAGAATGGACAGCAAATAAAGAAGCCTTTTGAACCTCTTTGCATCGACAAATTTATCTGGTGCTATTCTCATTCGTAGACATGATCCATGTAAATTTTATTTGAATTAATCTTCCTTATCAAAGCTGGTTTAAATATTCTTCCGCGGACAGGGTGGCGATCGCTCCTTCGCCCACTGCGGTGACAACTTGTCTTATCTTTTTACTCCTGATATCGCCCGCTGCCATAACGCCAGGGGTCTTGGTCTGCATCCCGGGGTCGGTGACAATGAATCCCCAGCGGTCAGTCTCGATATCCTCTTTCGGAACGAATGAATTATTGGGCTTAACCCCAATGAAGATAAATACACCCTGAACAGGGAGAATACTTAAGTTACCACGGGTGTCCCGGACCTCCATCCCTTCTACGCCGCCTATGCCGAAGATTCTCGAAACCTCGGAATTCCAAAGGAATTTGATCCGGTCATTGGCAAAGGCCTTTTCCTGGATAACCCGGGTAGCCCGTAAGGCATCCCGACGGTGAATAACCGTTACCCGGCGGGCGAACTTGGTGAGGTAGATCGCCTCCTGGATGGCGGTATCACCTCCACCGACCACCGCGATTTCCTGATCCCGGAAAAAGGGGGCATCACAGGTGGCGCAATAGGAAACTCCCTTGCCGGTCAACTCGCCCTCGCCGGGCACACCGAGTAGATTAGGACGGGCACCGGTGGCAATGATCAAGGTCTGACAGGTGATGGTGTCTCCGCCTTCAAGAAGGATGGTCTTGACGGGTTTTGACAGATCGAGATGGAGTACCTCGGCATTCCGTATCTCAAGGCCGAACCGCTTCACCTGCTCTGTCATCCTCTCTATCAATTCAAAACCGGCAATGCCTTCCGGGAAGCCGGGATAGTTGTCTATCCAGTCAGTGATCAGGACCTGGCCTCCCGGTATCCCCTTTTCCAGAAGAATGACGTTAAGTCTAGCCCTTGCCGAGTAGAGCCCGGCTGCTAAACCGGCCGGACCGCCGCCGATAATCACCAGTTGATAGTTAGATGAGACCATGATATATGCAATTACTCCGTGCTAGGAAATCATGAATTTAGGCCTTCTAAAGGGCTTTGCCGATTAAGGCTATAAGCTGGGTTTTTCCAACCGCGCCGACAATCTGGTCTACGACCTTCCCTCCTTTAAAAAGGATAAGGGTGGGGATGGCCCGGATGCCGTATTTGCCCGGTGTGACCGGACTTTCATCAACATTCATCTTGTACATCTTCACCCTGCCTGCATATTCGGCGGCCAATTCGTTGATCACTGGCGCAATGGCCTTGCACGGTCCACACCATGGAGCCCAAAAATCCACCAGGGTAGGAAGATCCGCCTTTATTACCTGGGAGTCAAAATCTGCATCCGTGACCTGCAAAACATTCTCTCCTGCCATCTGGGTTCTCCTATCTTATTTACATGTTATCGATTAAGCCAAAAATTGGCATGGTTCAAAGTTCACGGTTCAAGGGTTCAAGGTTAGGTTCCTGCAGGCCACCATACTCCAAACCTGGAACCGTGAACGTGGAACCTATTGAACCATGCCCAAAAATTTGGTGGTATTCTACTGGTTGTGCCTGGCCCTGACAAGGAAAATTCTTGACTCCACTACAGCACCATTTGTTCCCCCGGTCTTAACACCCTGACCTTGGCCTCAGTCTTCTGTTCCACCAGTTCCGCCCAGGCATAGGGGTCCTGCCTGATGACCTCGAAGGTATTATAGTGGACGGGAATCACCTGGCCGGGGCTGATGAGCTTCACCGCGCGCAAGGCGTCCGCGGGTCCCATGGTGAAGTTGTCGCCGATGGGCAGGATTGCAAGATCGATCCCTTCCTCGCCGATGAGCCTCATGTCGTAAAAGAGGCCGGTGTCACAGGCATGGTAGA
>CAZDYX010000058.1:6289-11346 GCA_964509775.1 uncultured Desulfobulbia bacterium
CAGGGATTGCCGCCGTAGCCGCCGTCCGGGAGCCCGGATCCGTGGTGCGCGATTGTCAGTTTCACCCGGCCCCAGGGGTAGTCGAAGCCGCCGCCGATATGCTGGGGATGGGATTTTTTTATCCCCTGTTTCCCGAGCCAGTTGGCGATCTCGAAGTTTGCGATCACCGTGGCCCCGGTTCGTTTGGCGATAGCCACGGTGTCGCCTAGGTGATCGCCATGGCCGTGGGAGACCAGAATATAATCGGCCTCGACCTGCTCGGGCCTGACAGGCGCCAGTGGATTTCCGGAGAGGAAGGGATCGGTCAGGAGTCTTGTTTCTCCGGCCTCAATCAAAAAACAGGCATGACCGTACCAGGTAAGTTTTATCATCTTGCACCTCCTTGATGTTTTTAATTTTTTTGTCCGGAACATGAGGAATTGTCGGCCGCTGTTTGAGATTCTCTTGAAAAAGGAAAAAAATATCTTTATAGTAAAAAGCTTTCGTTCCTTGCATGGTTCATTTTTATTTATTCGACACAATTTTTGCCAACTTTTTTTTGGAGGAAACGCATATGAAAGAGGGAATCCACCCTGAGTATCAGAAGGTAGTTGCCGTTTGTGCCTGTGGCAACAAGGTTGAGATCGGTTCGGTAAACAAACAGATTGCGGTGGAAATATGTTCCGGGTGTCATCCGTTTTTTACCGGGAAGCAGAAATTGATTGACACCGCCGGCCGGGTTGAGAAGTTCAGGAAGAAGTACGGCGACTATAACATAAATAAGAAATAGAAGGTTTTTCCCCCGGGCGATCAACCTGTACGTATACTCTTATGACTATATCATTATCTCAGCTTGATAACATTACCGATAAACTTGCCTACCTTGAGGCAAGGCTCTCCGATCCTGCTCTCTTGGGCAATCAAACGGAATATCGCCAGGTGGCCAAGGAACATGCCCATCTCGCAAAGCTCCATGATGGATATCAGCGCTTCAGGAAAATTCTTTCGGATATTGAGGAAAACAAAAATTTCCTTAAGGGCGATGATGATGAGGAGATCAAGGATCTGGCGCGCCTAGAAATTGCGGAGCTTACCTTACAAGCGGCCAGGGTCGAGCAGGAGCTGTTACTCATGCTCCTTCCCAAGGACCCCAAGGACGACAAGAATATCTTTCTTGAGATCAGGGCCGGGACCGGCGGGGATGAGGCCGCCCTTTTCGTGAGCGATCTCTTTCGCATGTACAGTCGCTATGCAGAGATGCAGGGCTGGAAGGTGGAGGTCATGAGCAGCAATCCCACCGGCATTGGCGGTTTTAAGGAAATTATCGTCCTGATCAGCGGGGAAAAGGTCTACAGTAACCTTAAATTCGAAAGCGGGGTCCATCGGGTGCAAAGGGTGCCGAATACCGAGACGCAGGGGAGGATTCACACCTCCGCCGTGACCGTGGCGGTGATCCCGGAGGCGGAAGAGGTCGATTTGGTGGTTGAGCCCAATGATCTCAAGTTCGATGTGTTTCGCTCCTCCGGACCGGGCGGCCAGAGTGTCAATACCACGGATTCGGCCGTTCGCGTCACCCATCTGCCTACCGGCCTGGTGGTGACCTGCCAGGATGAAAAATCCCAGCACAAGAATAAGGCCAAGGCCCTGAAGGTGCTAATGGCAAGGCTCCTGGACAAGATGCAGCAGGACCGGCATGACAAGATCTCCGAGGATCGCAAGTTACAAGTGGGTTCCGGGGACCGGAGCGAGCGGATCAGGACTTATAACTTTCCTCAAGGCCGGGTGACCGACCATCGGATAGGCCTGACCCTCTATAAACTTGATCAGGTCATGCTGGGGAATGTGGACGATCTGATCATCCCCCTTCTTACCCACCACCAGACGGAAATGTTGCGTCTGGTCCAATAAAACGGAGCGATTAGCTGTTAGCTCCACACTTTGTAATCCTAAGGCCAACGGCTAAGAGCTAAAAGCTAACGGCTAATCGCTTTATTCTGGTAATGGTTTGATGAAGATCTTGGCCTTGCTTGCGGAAACGATGCGACGTTTCAGGGAGGCGGGCATCCCTGAGGCCCATATCGAGGCCGAGATTTTACTCGGGTCTGTTTTGAAAATGGGCCGGCCGCAACTTTTCCTTGCCGCAGGGAACGATTTTCCAGCCGAGTTGCATGCCGATTTCGAAAAACTGGTGGAAAGGCGGCTGGCCAGGGAGCCTCTGGCCTATATCCTGGGCGAGCAGGAATTCTGGTCCCTTCCCTTCCGGGTAACGCGGGATGTCCTGATCCCCAGGCCGGAGACCGAACGTCTTTTGGAACTGGCCATAGAGAGGGCGAGGGGAATATCCCCCGGTTTTCGAGGTCCGATCCTTGATCTCGGCACCGGCAGCGGGGTTATCGCCGTGGTGCTGGCCAGTGAACTTAAGGATGTCCTCGTTTGGAGTGTGGATCGGTCCTTTGCCGCGTTACGGATTGCCGCAGAAAACGCGAAAAGGCATGGGGTGGAGGAGAGGGTAAGGTTTCTCTGTGCCGACTGGATGGATGCCCTGAACCCAAAACCGGTTTTTGGGCTCATTGTCTCCAATCCTCCCTATGTGGCGGTTGAAGAGCTCTTTGCCCTTATGCCCGAGGTGCGGGATTATGAGCCCAGGCTTGCCCTTGATGGGGGAGGGGATGGGATGGCCTCGATAAAAATAATTGCCACGCATGCCATCCCCCTTCTCATCCCTGGTGGATGGCTTTTTATGGAGATCGGGGCCGGACAGGCCGGGTGGGTCATGGACCTTTTTAGCTCCCTTCCCGGTTATGAGAACGTCAGGGTGCATGCCGATTATGCCGGGCTTCCCCGGGTATTAGAGGTGCAAAGATTAGCTGTTTAGGTTGTTTAGACTGTAGGTTCACGAATGGACAAGATAGTGATTGAAGGCGGCCGGCAGCTTTCCGGGGAAATCCAGATCAGCGGCGCCAAGAATGCGGCCCTGCCCATCATGGCCGCCACCTTGCTTGCCCCGGGGTGGCATGTGCTCAAAAATGTCCCGGACCTGCGCGATACCCGGACCATACTGGCCCTATTGGGGGACCTGGGTGTAGTCTGGGAGCGGGAAGGGGATGACCTGCGGATTAACTCGGCAGGTCTTCATAGCTTTGAGGCCCCTTATGACCTGGTGAAGACCATGCGCGCCTCGGTGTTGGTCCTGGGGCCCTTGCTGGCGAGACTTGGCCGGGCCAGGGTGTCCCTGCCGGGAGGATGCGCTATTGGGGCCCGGCCCATTGATCTGCACCTGAAGGGCCTGGAACGACTGGGGGCCGAAATTTCCCTGCAGCAGGGGTATGTGGATGTCCGGGTAGATGGTCGGCTCAAAGGTGCGACCATCTATTTTGACATACCCACGGTCACGGGGACGGAAAACATCCTGATGGCCGCGGTCCTGGCAGAAGGGACCACCGTCATCAAGAACGCGGCCCGGGAGCCTGAGGTGGGCAATCTCGTGGATATGCTCGTCTCCATGGGCGCCCGGATCAAGGGCCGCGACACGGATAAACTCATTGTCCACGGCCAGGAAGAGTTGCGGCCGGCGCAGATATCAATTATTCCTGACCGGATAGAGGCCGGAACCTATCTTATCGCGGTGGGTGCCGCGGGCGGAGGGGTGACGCTTACCAATTGCCGGCCCTGCCATCTTTCGGCCCTGATTGAAAAATTGCGCGCCGTGGGGCTGTTAATCGAGGAGGGCAGGGATTCCATGCGGGTGTCCCGGCCTAATTCCATCCGCAGCGTGGACATCAAGACCCATCCCTATCCGGGTTTCCCCACCGATCTCCAGGCCCAGATGATGGCCCTCATGGCCTTAACGAACGGTCTTAGCGTGATTGTGGAGACCATCTTTGAAAACCGGTTTATGCATGTTGCCGAACTACGCCGGCTGGGGGCGGAGATTCGCACCCAGGGAAACAGCGCCATCATCACCGGCAAGGGAAGGTTTTTGGGCGCGCCCGTGATGGCGACAGACCTGAGGGCCAGCGCATCCCTCGTGGTAGCTGGACTGGCGGCCGAAGGGGTGACGGAGATCTCCCGGATCTATCATCTGGAAAGGGGATATGAGAATCTCGTTCTAAAGCTTTCCCAGCTCGGCGCCTGTATCAAGAGGGTCAAGGAAGAGAAAACGCATACCTCACCTCTGCGTCCATGAATCTCACCATTGCAAAGCAGGTCATGAGCCTCCGGATGATGGTGGCCCTGCTCATGGGCTTTTCCTGCGGCCTGCCCTTACTCCTTACTATCACCCTGCTTCAGGCCTGGATGAAGCAGGCCGGCGTGGATCTTGCCGTGATCGGGCTAATGTCCCTGGTGGGGCTGCCGTATACGGTGAAGTTTCTCTGGGCCCCCTTTCTTGACCGTTTTACCCTACCGTTTCTCGGCCGCAGAAGGGGATGGCTTGTCCTTAGCCAGGTCTTGTTGACCCTTGCCATTGCCTGGCTCGGGATGAGCGATCCAATACAACATCCCTGGGGTTTGGCCCTGGCAGCCTTTTTCGTCACTTTTTTCAGTGCTACCCAGGATGTCGTGGTGGATGCCTTTCGTCGGGAGGACCTTTCCGATTCCGAACTGGGACTGGGTTCTTCTCTGTATGTCGGCGGCTACCGGGTGGGGATGTTACTGGCCTCGGGAGGCGGGTTGATTTTGGCCGATCACCTGTCCTTTTCCCTTGTCTATCTAATAATGGCGGCTGGTATGCTGCCGGGAATCGTCACCACCCTCCTTGCCCCGGAACCAAAGATCATTGAAAAAGGCCCTCGGACCCTCAAGGAGGCGGTGATCGCCCCTTTAACCGAGTATTTTGGCCGCAGGGATGCCGCATGGATTCTGGTATTCATCCTTTTCTATAAGCTCGGCGATCAAATGGCGAGCGCCATGACAATTCCCTTTTATCTGGCGATAGGATTTTCCAATACCGAGATCGGGGCCGTGGTAAAAATCTTCGGCTTTTGGGCCACTATCCTGGGCGGACTCGCTGGCGGAGTCCTGATGCTCCGCATTGGCATCAACAGGGCCCTCTGGATCTTCGGCATTTTGCAGGCCGC
>CAZDYX010000058.1:11356-13145 GCA_964509775.1 uncultured Desulfobulbia bacterium
ACGGCCTGTTTTGCCATCCTGGCCAGGATCGGCCCCAATGTTGCCGTGCTCTCCGGGGTCATTGCCTTTGAAAATGCCGCGAGCGGCATGGGCACTGCCGCCTATACCGCCTTTATGGCAAGTATTACCAACAAGAAATTCACTGCAACCCAATATGCCCTGCTGAGCAGTCTGATGGGCGTACCCCGGGTGGTGGCCGCTTCTCCCACTGGCCTTCTGGCAAAATCCGTGGGCTGGGAGGAGTTTTTTCTCCTTTGCACGTTTGCGGCAGTTCCGGGCCTGTTGCTTCTCCTGCGCTTTACACCCTGGAGCACCGGGAGCCCGGCAGCAGCCCAAAAAATATAATATAGAATTACCCCGCAGGACTTGACATGTCCGTGCGAATGTTTGATCTTTTTTTCACTATTCACTATTCACTATTCACTATTCACTATTCACCATTCACTAACCACCATTAACTAACCACTAACCACTAACCACTGCGGCCAACGGCCGCGCCATGAGGATAGAAAGACCATGCAACAACGTGACGACATACGGAATTTAGCGATTATTGCCCATGTGGATCATGGGAAGACCACCCTGGTGGATGCGATGCTCTGGCAGAGCGGGGTCTTCAGGCAAGGATCCCTGGTGGCGGAGCGGGTCATGGACAGCCTGGACCTGGAACGGGAAAAGGGGATCACCATCATGGCCAAAAACACCACGGTGGTCTTTCAGGGAGTGAAAATCAATATCGTGGATACCCCGGGACACGCTGATTTCGGGGGTGAGGTGGAGCGCATCCTGAATATGGTGGAAGGGGTCCTGCTCCTGGTGGATGCGGCGGAAGGCCCGATGCCCCAGACCCGTTTTGTTTTGGGCAAGGCCCTGGCAGCCAAATTGTTGCCCATTGTGGTAATCAATAAGATCGACCGATCGGACCGGCGCATCAAGGAGGTCCTGGACGAGATCTATGATCTCTTTATTGACCTTGACGCCACCGAGGATCAGCTTGATTTTCCGGTTCTCTATACCAATGCCAAGGCCGGCATAGCCCAGATCGATCCGGACACGCCGGGGAGGGACCTGATCCCCCTTTTCAAAACCATTCTATCGGCCGTGCCCGCCCCTTGTTATGAGCCCAGAGCGCCCTTACAGTTTCTCGTTACCATCCTGGAATACAGCGACTATATCGGTCGGATCGGCGTGGGCAAGGTGGTGAACGGAACATTGCGGCGGGGTGAGGAGGTGGTTTTGCTCTCCAAGGGGAAGGAACCCCTGGTTGGCCGGATCGGTCAGCTTTATACCTTTTCCGGTCTGGCACGCGAGGAAGAGGAGGCGATCGAGGCCGGTGATATTGCGGCAGTGGCCGGTTTACCGGAGTTGTTCATCGGCGACACCCTGGCTGATCCGGAAAACCCCAAGGCATTGCCCGGCATAGACGTGGAGGAGCCCACCATTTCCATGGTCTTTTCCGTGAACACCTCGCCCCTTGCAGGACTGGAAGGCAAATACCTCACCTCCCGCCACCTCAAGGAGCGTCTTGAAAAGGAACTCCTTCATAATGTGAGTATCAGGGTGCAGGAGGCGGATAACCGCGATTCCTTCCAGGTGAGCGCCCGCGGGGAACTGCAGCTTGCGGTGCTCGTTGAGATGATGCGGCGGGAGGGTTATGAACTTTCGCTCTCCAAACCCCGGGTCATCACCCGCGAGCAGGAGGGAAAGCTCATGGAGCCCCTGGAGCTCGCGGTTATCGATCTGCCGGAGGAATATGTGGGCGTGGTTACCGAGAAGATGGGAGGTCGCC
>CAZDYX010000059.1:0-10962 GCA_964509775.1 uncultured Desulfobulbia bacterium
AAAAACTCCACCGCCTCATCGGCCGCAACCGAAAAAGCTCCTTTCAGATGGGGCAACTGATCGAGGTCACCCTCAAGGAGGTGGATCAAAGACGCCGGTGGCTCAATTTCGTCCCCACGGAAAAGGAAAAATAGGGACCTGTGACCGCACAAGCCTGCTGGTCCAACCCAGCAGCACTATCGCTGTAGGTAAGAAGATGTCCGATTCCGCACTTATTTCACTCCCTCCTCCCAGGCTAGAGAGCTCTTATTCCCTCGAGAAGGCCCTGTGGGAGAGGCGCTCGGTGCGCATCTTTGGCCGGAAGCCCCTTACCATGGCTGAGGTTGGCCAACTCCTCTGGGCGGCCCAGGGTTTTACCGACCGGCGGGGGTATCGGGCCGCGCCCTCAGCCGGCGCCCTTTTTCCGCTGGAGGTCTATGTGGTGGTCGGTGAGGTGGAAGGGCTTGCCGTTGGCGTTTATAGATACCTGCCGGCCAAACATCAGCTTAGAAAAATCGTGGACGGAGACCAGCGTTCCTCTATCTCGGCTGCCGCCCTTGGCCAGGGCTGCATCAGGAATAATGCCTCTCTCCTCGTCTTCTCGGCTGTATTTGCTCGCACCACAGGTAAATACCACGACCGAGGGGTGCGCTATGTCTTTATGGAGGTTGGTCATGCCGCTCAAAACGTCGCTCTTCAGGCAGTGGCCCTGGGGCTTGGCACGGTCATGGTGGGCGCCTTTGACGTTCTGGCGGTGGGCCGAATTTTGTCCGTCCCGGTCGAGGAAGAGGTTCTCTACCTCATTCCGGTCGGCGGTCGCTAGCAATTTTTTCAAAATAACCCCCCCCGCCACAGAACAAAACCTTCAGGGTATATTCGTTTCTCTTTACGGCAGGCAAGGTTACTAAGCCAAAGGGATGAGAGGGACATCCTATATTTCTGGTTATAACGGATCTCAGACCTCGTAAGATAGCTCCTGAAACCGCAGACACGATCATTTCATAGGTATAATTGATCCAACCACCAGAGGTTATTGGCTTAATCAATTTGACTTAAGATTATTTTCACTTATACTCCCCTCCACATATTACAAACCCCCCAGATCAATAACAGTGAACGACAATCGGAATGCATTCCAGATGCCGTAATCTTTTTCTATCACCCTGGCCATATAATTTCATTCGTATTGGCCTGGGAATGGTCTTTGTATGGGCAGCGGTCGGGAAATTGTTGAATCCGAGGGCGTTCGCCCGAATTGTTTCAGGGTATGGCCTTGTGCCTGACACTTTTCTGGTTTCGGTGGCTATTGTCCTTCCTGTCCTTGAATTGTTGGCGGGAACCGGTTTGGTGTTTGATGTTCCTGGCAGCCTGAAGTTCGTTGCCGGGCTGCTGTTAATGTTCCTGGTTGTTCTCGGATATGCAAATATTGGGGGTCTGGACGTTGACTGCGGCTGTTTTTCTCCAGAAGAGATTCATGGGCATAATGATTTAAGGAATGCCTTTATTCGGGATATTGGATTGATGGGGGCCGTGTCCTATCTTTTTTGGTGGAGGAAAAAGGGGCGGCTGCAGGAAAGTTGCGAGACGAGGTAATCTACCCCGGGGAGAATTAGTAATACAAGAAAAGGGAGGAAACAATGCAAGGAAACAGATGGATTTCGTTGGGAGTAATGGTTGTTGTTACCGGTCTTTTTTGGGGTAACGCATTGGCAGTCGACTGGGGCACCAAAGAACTGGAGATCGAAAAGATTGCGGTAAAACTTGCAAAAGAAGTGGAGAAGGGCGGCTATCAGATTGTAACTACGGAAGAATTAAAGGGTTGGCTTGACCAAAAGAAGGACATGCTCATCATTGATACCATGCCTTATGCGGATAGCTATCAAAAACAACACCTCCCGGGTGCGGTGCAATTTGAATTTCCAGTGGACGAAGTTTCCCTGCTAGAGGAGAAGACAAAGACCGATTTTGAAAAAATTTTGGGGCCGGACAAGAATCGACGGCTGGTCTTTTATTGTGGTTTCACCAAATGCGGCCGCAGCCACAATGGTGCCATGTGGGCAAAAAAACTGGGCTATTCCGGGGTGTTTCGTTATCCCGGCGGAATTAAGGGTTGGCAAGAGGCAGAATATCCCACAGAAAAGGCCCAATAGTTTTTCTGTGAGGAAGGTTAGTGTGAAAATAGAATTCAGGAGTCAGAATTCAGAAGTCAGAATGAGGAAGCCGGCGATGACATTTCAAGACTTGCTGGTAAGGATCTTGAATACGGTGTTTCGAGTTGAATTAGTTGCTGGAAAAGGTCGGCAGACTACTGACGGCGTATTCATGTAGCATTCTGAATTCTGACTCCTGAGTAGTTACTTCAAATAAATTATCTGCCAAAGGGACAGGCTGGAAAATGGCAGGTTGGGCAGGTACGGCAAAGACCACCATGGCCAAGTTGAGCGATTTTTGGGCGGGTTAATCTTTCTCCGATGAGTATCCGGGGGAGGATAAGATCAAGAATGGTTATCTGGTGAAACATGGCGCAGGCAGGTATCCCCAGGATCGGGATCGCACCCAGGTAGCCAATGAGAAACATGGCACCAGGCAGCACCGGCGAACCATAGACCACCTTGGTTGCCCCGGCCCTGGCGATGCCAAGCCGGGTGACATCATCCGGGTCCACCGACATACCGCCGCTGGTGATGATAAGATCTGCCCCTGCATCCACACTCTCCCGGATTTCTTTGGCGATTAGCTCCTCGTCATCCGGTGCAAAATGTATTGTTATGACCTCTGATCCCATTTGTTCCATCTTTTTTTGCAGGATTGGGGCAAAGGCATCCTGAATTCGGCCATGAAAGATTTCATTGCCGACAATAACGATTCCTACTCGTCTCTTTTGGTAGGGAATGACCCGGATGATACGGTCCTTTATTTTAGCAATGCTGGTGGCCCGGGCAATGAGCTTACGTTTGCATGCCAGGGGAATGAGACGGGTGGTTGCCAGGATTTCGCCCTTTTTCACCGGGGTGTTATTGTGTAAGGTGGCGCACATGACCTCGCCAAGGAGGTTGAATCGATACAGGGCGCCGGCATTGATCTTCAAAAGGCCAGCGCGGGCGGCGCTGATCGCTATTTTACCCTCAACCGGTTCTCCTTGCGGGGAGACTCCTGGACCGCAGAGGGCGCTTGCAAGAAGATGTGCCGCCTCGTTTTCGTGGATCTCATCCTCCCCAAGCTCAAGGAGGTAAATCCTGTCCTTGCCTAACCGTTTGAGATGGGGGATATCCTCCGGCCGGAGGACATGGCCTTTTTTAAAGGCGCGTCCCTTAAATTCGTCAGCCCGGATTTCAGTGATGTCGTGGGGGAGTATGAGACCCACCGCAGCCTCCACCGGCACGGTTTTTTTGATCATATTTCCTTCCTCGTATAATAGGCTCCATGGGCGCAGGCACGGCATAGTGTCTTGCCCTCCACCTCCTTCTCCCGGCAGTCTTGTACATAATCATGGCAAAGACTGCATTTAACCCTTCTTATCGGCCGACCAGGGAGATCGCTTGCCGGCACAACAAGTTTTACTTCTTCCACCTTAAAAAGTTCCTCATCCCTCATTCGCTGGTAGGCCGAAAGCTGCCGGGCATACTTATCAGTAATGTCCGGACAATACCTGTCGGCAAGTTCTCGCGCCTCTTCCCGGGCAGTGATCCGGACTGCAGCACCATTTTCAAGATTTAAGAATGTGGCTGCCATGACCCCATAATCCACCCAGCGTAGTGAGCGTTTCCCAAGGGTGCAGCCAGTGACCGTCTGGATGGCATCGGTAGCGCAGCGATCCATCTCCACCACTACGTAGAGTTTTTTGCGATCTTTTCCCTTTGGATCACAAATGCCGATTTTTTTAAGCCCCAGCAGGGCCATGCGTACACCGATCACTTGACCAGCACAAATGTGGCCATGGATCCGGGTGGATTCTTCAAGGAGGGCGGCTAGGGTTTTCATGTTAGCGACTGAAAAGGTCATTTATTTCTTGGTCAAGGTGGCTAATGAGTTCCCCGAGTCGCCAGGTGGAAATATGGTCCGGGTCATCTGCTGGAACTGCTATCTCGAATTCCCCGATGTACCTGATCACATCGGTTTTATAGCTCTTGATATTACTTGATGTGAGGGCAATGAGCTTGTCAGGATTGAGGCAGAGCCTGTTTGATTGGTTATGAAGGGCGGTCTTGTTAATGTTTGCTTCCGAGAGCTGCATAAGATATAAGACAACCTTTTTGATATCTTCCTTTCCCGAAAGGATGTATTTTGTGAGAGGAGCAAACAAAGATACTATACTGAGAAATATGCCAAAAAAACCAGTGAGATATGCATCAGCAATCCTGTCTATAATGTTTAATACATTGAATTGACCATTGTCGGTCAGCATATTTTTTATGTTGTTTATTATTTTTTCTTTTATTACCAGGCTGATGTTCTCGATATTCTCCAATAACCGTGACACCAGTATTATTTTGTCTGTGTAAAATGTTAACTTGGTTAGTCCAATGATGTTCTCTTCTATGCTTGTTGTGAGATCTTCTATCTTTTCCAGTGTTTCAAGTAATGAGTTCGGGGTATTTGCCTGAACGGTATTTTCTAAAGATAATGCTATTGTTATCGCCTTATTATGCTTTTCAGTAGAAGATATAATGAACTCTTCTATTTTAATTATCATTTTTTTTATTATTGAAACATACCCCAATATAATATCACTCATTATATGAGAAATATTTCCTTCTGATATTTCATTTTTTACAATATTTTCCAATGAAATTATTTTTTCTTTTATATTTTTTGCTCTGTCTGAAATATCATTATATTTATTAATTGCTGTATATATTCTTATACCTTCATTAAAAAGCTTGATGTTTTTTTCTGAATCTAATTTTGATTTTGAAATGTTAATGATATCATCAACTTTTAGTTTCCGAGTTATTTTTTTGTAATTTTCCCTTAATGTATTACATGATGATATTGTTTCATCATATAGTTTCTTGAGGTCTGAATGTCCTTTTTTAATTGTCGGCAGCCAGGTTATTATTTCTTGGGCGAGTTTTTTTTCTTTATCAAATCTATTAATAAATTGGATGGATTGACGCATATTTTTTATGAGGATCGACCCATGTGCCCCATAAAGGTCTTTTGCCCTTTTTATTTCATCAAAATCGACATCGAATTGTTTGAGTTGGAGTTCATAACGGTCAATCTTGATACTGAGCCAGTCTTGGACCAGCGGATCTTTTTGGTTTCGTAACAATTCCTGTGCCCATCCTTCAAGCGAGGACTTTATACTATGCAAAATTTGTTGAGGATTTATTACGTTTTCAGCCACAGCGTTTTATCATTCTCCCTGCCGCTGGCAGTTTGCATCTTGGGGTTTTTATCTTCCAAGACGATTGTCATGCCTGGATGTCACGGGCAACGGTTCATCTTCTGCTTGACAAAATCTTACCGCCCATTGTAATCAAATCTGGCCGTTTTTCATACATATCCACTATCAATGGTATCAGATTTGGGGTAAGGAGAAAACTCTTATGGGGAATTTTGCGAAGAAGGTTCTGGGAGTTGCCACCATTTGGGTGTGCCTGTTTTTTTTGATATCAAGGGAAGGTTATGCCGTCGAACCTATTAAGCTTGGGGTTGCAGGGTCATTTAGCGGGGATCTCGCTTCGTACGGTATTCCCACGTTAAGGGCGGCAGAACTGGTGGTGAAGGAAAGGAATGCCAAGGGAGGGGTGATGGGTCGTGAAGTGGAGATCCTGGCCGAGGACGATGTATGCAAACCGGAGATAGCGATCAACTCTGCCACCAAGCTGATCTCTAATAGTGTCCACGTGGTGGTGGGACATATCTGCAGCGGTGCCACCAAGGCCGCCCTGGGAATATATAAGGATGGGAAAAAGATTGTTGTCTCCCCCTCCGCCACCAATCCGGATTTGACCCAGAGTGGTGATTATCCGAATTTTTTTCGGACCATTGCCTCCGATGATATCCAGGCGAAACTTGAGGTTGATTTTGCCATAAACAAGCTTAAACTCAAAAAACTTGCCGTACTCCATGACAAGGGCGATTATGGAAAAGGATTGGCCGAGTTTGCCAAACGTTTCATTGACCAGTCCGGCCGGGCAGAAGTGGTGTTATATGAAGGGGTCACCCCAGGGGCCGTGGATTACTCTGCCGTGGTTCAGAAGATTAAACGATCAGATGCCGAAGGACTGATATTCGGCGGTTATCATCCGGAGGCGTCGAAGATTGTCATGCAACTGCGTAAAAAAGGGATGAACACCATTTTTATCTCCGATGATGGGGTAAAGGATGATACCTTTATCAAGGTAGCCGGCAAATATGCCGAAGGCGTCTACGCCACCGGTCCCATGGACGTGTCTAAGAACCCCCTGGCCATTGCGGCCAATGAGGCTCATAAACAGGCATACGGCAATGATCCCGGCGCCTTTTTTCTTAATGCCTATGCCGCTGCCCTGGCCATACTCCATGCCATTGAAAAGGCAGGCTCCACAGAATATGAGGCGATTTCCCGGGCCTTGAAGGCCGAATATGTGTCTACCCCCCTGGGAAATATCAGCTTTGACAGCCGGGGTGATGCAATCGGGGTGGGTTTTTCCATGTATCAGGTTCAAAAAGGGGTTTTTGAAGAGCTGAAATAGCCTGCCAAAGATATTTGAAATTTCGCGACCTGTGCGGATAGGTCACAACTGTACCGGGTGTAGCCCTGACGGGGCGTCACATACCAGCCCAGGGCAACGCCCTGGGTTAGAAACGGACCACAGATTATAGCCCTGTAAGGGCGTGACATATATTGTTGTCGTCCCTTTCTTATGTCTCGCCCTTACAGGGCTTAATACCTTTTTTCTTTGCATTCCCAGGGCGCTGCCCTGGGCTGGTATGTTTTGCCCTTTCAGGGCGGGTTTGAATGTCGAACCTTAGGTTATCAGCACAGGTCGAAATTTCCTGGCAGATTATAGTTTACGGTGTATGGCTTAGGAGCGCTGGAGTTGGACTATTTCCTTGAACTTTTCGTGGGCGGGCTTACCCGCGGCAGTATCTATGCCCTGATCGCCCTGGGCTATACCATGGTCTATGGTATCATCGGGTTGATCAATTTCGCCCACGGGGAGATATATATGATCGGCGCCTTTACCGCCCTGATTGTTGCCAATGTCCTTTTTCTCGCCGGCCTCAATCAGTTTGCCGTTTTTGTTCTGGCCTTGTTGTCGGCAGTGCTTTATTCGGCAGCATATGGATTTACCGTGGAAAAAATAGCCTATAAGCCCTTGCGCCACGCCCCTCGACTATCTCCCCTGATCAGCGCCATAGGGATGTCTATTTTTTTGCAAAATTATGTCCTGCTCGCCCAGACCTCCGACTTTCTGCCCTTTCCGGCCTTGATCCCCGAGTTCGAACTGCCGGGCTGGTGTTCCCGGTTTATTGGTCCTTCAGAGGTCGTCATCCTCATGGTAACCACCCTGGTAATGGTTTCCCTTACCGGCTGGATCAAGTTCAGCAAGATCGGTAAGGCCATGCGCGCCACCTCCCAGGACAGCCAGATGGCCTTGCTCTTGGGGGTCAACATCGACCGGGTCATCTCCATGACCTTTGTCGTGGGTTCGGCCCTGGCAGCCGTGGGGGGAGTCCTTATCGGTTCACACATCGGTCAGATCAATTTCTTCATCGGTTTTATCGTCGGGATCAAGGCATTCACCGCCGCGGTCCTGGGCGGGATCGGAAGTTTCCCTGGTGCGGTCCTTGGGGGTGTTGTGCTTGGATGCACGGAAAGTTTTGCCACCGGCTATATATCAAGCGATTATGAAGATGTTCTTGCCTTTGCCTTTCTGGTGCTCATTCTTATCTTGCGACCATCAGGAATCTTGGGTCGGGCCTCCGGCCATAAGGTATGATCTTCTGTCGATAAATAACGATATGATAAGATTCCAGGCGATTACCGTGAAAATAGAATCCAGGAGTCAGGTGTCAGGAGTCAGAATTCGTCCTGAACATGCCCATCTTGTCTTTACTTCTGTATTCTGGCTCCTGACTCCTGAATTCCTTCTCATGATCTGGGAGGTGATCTCTGATCATGAGCGTTAAAAAGGCGTTTTTCATCGCTATCTGGTTCATGTTTTTGACCTTTCCCATACTGGTCATCCGGGTCAATCCTATTGAAAAACTGGTGGAGTGGCGCTGGAAAAATATGGCCCTGGTGGGGTGCGTAAGCTTTGTGCTCGCTCTGGTCGGCCGTCCTCTTCTGGCCCGCAAACACATTCCTAAGCGGAAGGCCGACCAGGGAGAGGTTTTATCGCGCCTGGCCGCGCTGTTTGAACACCCCCCACGATTCTCTTTGTCGGTCTTGCTCGTGGTTGGTATTCCGGCCCTGCTCTTTCCCTTTTTCTTTTCCATCTATCAGACCAATATCATGACTACTGCCCTCATCTACGTGGTGCTCGGCCTGGGGCTCAATATCGTCGTTGGGTTGGCCGGGCTCCTTGACCTTGGCTATGTCGCCTTTTATGCGGTGGGGGCGTACACCTATGCCCTGCTTAATTATCATTTCGATCTTGGATTCTGGGCCGCCTTGCCGCTGGGAGCGGGTCTCGCCGCTCTTTTCGGAATTCTGCTCGGATTTCCGATATTACGGCTTCGTGGTGATTATCTGGCGATCGTGACCCTCGGCTTTGGCCAAATTATCCGTCTGGTCCTGGAGAACTGGAACGATTTTTCCTTTGGTCCGAGCGGAATTGCCAATATCCCTCGTCCTGGTCTTTTCGGAATGGTATTGTCCCTTACGGCTGCAACCTTCTATATGTACTATCTTATGGTGGGATTCACCGTATTGACCGTTTTTGTCGTCCGTAGGCTCAAAGACTCCCGGATCGGCCGGGCATGGATCGCCCTGCGGGAGGATGAGCTCGCCTGCCAGGCCATGGGGATAGATCTTGTCCGGACAAAATTGACCGCCTTTGCCCTGGGGGCCTCCTGGGCAGGGATGATGGGTGTCGTCTTTGCGGCCAAGACCACCTTTATCAATCCGTCAAGCTTCACCTTCATGGAGTCGGCTATGATCCTTGCCATTGTGGTCCTGGGCGGCATGGGGTCAATAGCCGGGGTGATCGTAAGTGCCTTCATACTTATCCTTTTACCGGAGTATCTGCGGGCCTTTGCCGACTGGCGCATGCTCATTTTCGGCGCCATCCTGGTGGTGATGATGATCTTCCGGCCGCAGGGTCTTTTTAGCGATAGGCAAAGGAGATATGAATTCGAGGCGGCAGGAGAATAGGGAGTAAATGGAGCCGGTCTTGGAGGTGCACAATATTAGCAAGGATTTTGGCGGGGTACGAGCCCTTGATCAACTCTGTCTTCAGGTCCTGCCCCGGGAGATACTTGCCCTGATCGGTCCCAATGGCGCGGGAAAGACCACGTTTTTTAACTGTATAACCGGGATATATTCCCCGTCCAACGGCGATATTTTTGTGGTCGGGCCCGGACAAAAGCGGATGCGGATAAACGGCCTCAAACCTAATCAGGTTACGGAAAAAGGGCTGGCCCGCACCTTTCAGAATATCCGTCTTTTCCCCCATATGACGGCGCTGGAAAATGTCATGATCGGTCGCCATTGCCGCACCTCTGCCGGACTACTGGGAGCGATATTGAGAAGCAAGTCTACGGTCAGGGAAGAACAGGAGGTGGTGCGCGAGAGTTATATTCTCCTTACCAAACTTAAGATCGCTGAATTTGGTAATGAACGGGCGAGCAATCTTCCCTATGGGGTTCAGCGACGGCTTGAGATCGCCCGAGCACTGGCCACAAAGCCATTTCTGCTTCTTCTCGATGAGCCGGCAGCCGGTATGAACCCCCAGGAAACCAGGGAGCTTGGCGAACTTATTGTTCGCATTCGCCACGAAGAAGATATCTCAATCCTCTTGATCGAGCATGACATGCGGCTCGTCATGAGTATCTCCGATCGGAGCGTGTTCATGGATTACGGCAAAAAAATCGCCGAAGGCAGCCCTGCGTACATACAAAACGATCCGCTCGTGATCATGGCCTATCTCGGAGAGGATATCGATGCTTAGTTTGAGAAGGGTCCATGCCGGTTATGGCAATATCCAGGCATTGCAGGATGTTTCCCTGGAGATCTCGGCCGGAGAGATCGTGGCCCTCATAGGCGCCAACGGCGCCGGCAAGACGACCATTCTCATGACTATTTCCGGGGTGTTGCGGCCGACCCAGGGAGAGATATTTTTTTTTGCAAGTCCGCTTCACACCTTGACGCCAAACCGGATCGTGGGCCTTGGAATTTCCCAGGTGCCGGAGGGACGCCGGATTTTCCCCCGTCTCACCGTGCTGGAGAACCTGGATATGGGGGCATTTTTACGAAGGGACAAGGCAGGGGTCGCAAAGGACCTGGAATATGTGTTTGAACTTTTTCCGATTCTTGCTGACCGCCGTTATCAGGAGGCCGGCACCTTGAGCGGCGGAGAGCAGCAGATGCTTGCCATCTCCAGGGCACTTATGGCCCGGCCCCGGCTTTTGCTCCTTGATGAGCCGTCCATGGGCCTTGCTCCTCGGGTGATCAAACACATTTTTGCGATAATAAAGCGGATAAACGTGGAGCAGAAGACCACGATTTTCTTTGTGGAACAAAACGCGCATCTTGCCCTCAAGGTGGCCCAGCGGGGATATGTTATGAAAAATGGGAGTCTGATCCTGGCGGATACGGCCGAAAAGCTCCTGGCCAATGAAGAGGTGCAGAAGGCCTATTTGGGATGGTAGAGGAGGATTATGACTGATATACGGGTGGGGGTGATAGGGGTTGGTTATCTTGGGTATTTTCATGCCCAAAAGTATGCCAAAATGACGGGGGTAAGGCTGGTCGGGGTGGCGGACATCCGGAAAGAACGGGCAGAAGAGGTTGCGGCCGAGTTTTTGTGTCGTGCTTATTCCGATTAT
>CAZDYX010000059.1:10972-13042 GCA_964509775.1 uncultured Desulfobulbia bacterium
GGTAAGCGTGGCGGTTCCCACCGCCAGCCATTTTGAGGTTGCCTCGGTATGTATGGGAGAAGGGGTGGATCTACTGCTTGAAAAACCCATGACCACCACCCTGTCAGAGGCAGATGAACTTATCGCCAGGGCAGAAAGGCAGGGGATAATCCTGCAGATTGGTCATCTTGAGCGGTACAACCCCGCGATCATCGCCTTGGAACAGTATCTCACCCAACCCATGTTTATCGAATCTCACCGTCTCAGTATCTATAAGGAAAGAGGGGTGGACGTGGATGTTGTTCTCGATCTTATGATCCACGACATCGATATCGTCCTCTCCATTGTCCCTTCGCCACTCACGACCATTCACGCCGTGGGAGTTCCGGTGGTGACGGGAAGGACCGATATCGCCAACGCCCGGCTGATCTTTGCAAACGGGTGTACCGCTAATGTTACGGTAAGCCGAATATCCCGGGAAAACATGAGGCGGATGCGGATCTTTCAGCCGCGGACCTATATTTCGGTCGATTATGCCACGAAGGAGATTGGGGTGGTGCGGATGGAGAGCCAACCGGGGTCCAATGGCATACCGGAGACGCGGGCCGTGAATTTCTCCTTTGCCGAAGATGATGCCTTAAGATCCGAGATAACGGCCTTTATCGATTGTGTCCGTAGTCGGGAAACACCACAGGTGAGCGGTCGGGAAGGCAGAAGGGCCCTGGGGGTTGCCCTTGAAATCATATCCCAGATAAATGAACATGTGAAAAGATACCAAAAATTTCTGGATGTTATCTGAATACCGAGTAAACAGTTAGCAAAAGTTTTTACCAGCAGCATTATTATTTTGGATGCAAAAGTGAAACGTTTGTGCTATTAATTAAATTGTCATTTGAAGTTAAGGAGCCCAGTGATTTTAAAAGCTCCCTGGGGTTTTTTTTGCTATCCTAAAACAGGAGATCAGGCATGGGAACAAAGCTTTTTGTGGGAAACATTTCGTTTAAAGCGACTGAGGACGATATCAACAGCCTCTTCGCCGATGCAGGCACGGTGGTATCTGTTCATGTGGTAACCGACACCCACACCGGTCAGTCAAAGGGTTTCGGTTTTGTGGAGATGTCTTCCGAAGCAGAGGCCAAAAATGCAATTGAACTCCTGAATGGGAAGGTGCTGCTAGATCGCCCGGTAACCGTGGATGAGGCAAGGCCTCCAAAACAGCAGAAACCTCGAGGTGGATATGGCGGTGACAGGGGCGGTGGCGGCGGATACGGTCGTAATAACCGTTCCGGCGGCCAGAGAAGGGGATAATCTATTGCATGTTATCGTTGAGGGTACTGATCTTGAAAAGGCACTAAAAATACTTAAACGCAAACTTCAGAGGGAAGGAGTTTTTAGAGAGTTGAGAAAGAGAAGGTTTTATGAAAAGCCTTCGGTAAAGAAGAAACATAAACAACAAGAGGCAGAACGAAGAAGAAGGAAAACCATAAGATTTAGTAGTTTCGAACGGGATTAATTAAAAGAATAGTTTTAAAAGTCGCCTGAGATGAGGCGACTTCAAAGGTCAAGATTGGTGACCGGTTTTAATATCATTATTACAGCAGGAGAAGACAGGATGGTTAAAGGTAAGGTTAAGTGGTTTAATGAAAGTAAAGGATTTGGATTTCTCGAGCAAGGTAACGGTGCAGATGTATTCGTACACTTTTCTGCTATATCTGGTGATGGTTTTAAAACCCTCACCGAAGGTGAAGAGGTGATGTTCGAGATCGTTAAGGGGCCGAAGGGCCTTCAGGCGGCCAATGTAACAAAAGTGTAACTACTTAGGTGGATAGTCTGTAGGTGTTTAGGTGGATAGGGGGGAATAACCATGCGAGACCACACAAGGTGTTGGGATCCTTGATTCGTTCATTGCGCAGTTCTAACAGACTACAGTCTAAACAACCTGAGTAGTTACACTAAAGTTTAATATTAACGATAATCTAATATGTTTGAAAAGCCTCGCCCTTTAGGGTTGGGGCTTTTTTTTGTCGTTTATCTTAGGCACGAAGAATGATAGTCTCATAGTAACTACTCAGGTGGATAGTCTGTAGGTGT
>CAZDYX010000060.1:0-1797 GCA_964509775.1 uncultured Desulfobulbia bacterium
TTTCAATTTAAATATGAATGAACCCTTTTTTTTTTCTTGCAGGCGCTTTGAATTTTTAAGATCAACTCATTGATGTCACAGGGTTTCATCAGGTAGTCGAAGGCCCCCTGTTGCATGCCATCGATGGCGCTTTCCACCGAGGCATGGCCAGTGAGCATGATCACTTCCGTCCGAGGTTGGACCTTTTTGAGATGCATTAAGGTGTCGATGCCATCCATCCCCGGCATCCGCAGGTCAAGGACAACCACATCGAACACCTCTCTCGTCATGGCCTCGATGGCGACTGGTCCACTTCCAGCCTCGGTTATTTCCAGGTTCCGCATCCGCAGACGGGTGGCCAATGTCTTACGGAATTCTTCCTCGTCATCGATCAAGAGCACTCGAATCCCTTTCATGGCTAACCTCATATTTTTCAATATCCTTGGGCAAGACAAGGTCAAATCTTCCTGACTCGTCATGGAACTTGATATCGCCTTGCAGGGCAGCGAGCAAGGCCTTTCCCCGTTTATAAGACAAAAATTCCCTTTTCTTTTCTTCGAGATCCTTCAACCCGCTGAACCTGATCAGCCTCTTTTCGTCCTCGCCAAGGGCTTCAAGGCAAACTGTTTTATCTGGGCCAGCCACGTCCATGGCAAAATCAAGACAACGCCAGAGAAGATTTTGGAGAAAAAAAGGATTGGTGGTGATGCGCATCGGGTCTGCGACGGTAATGAGTTCCAGGGTTATGCCCCGCATTTCGGCGAACCGGGCGGAAAGACCGAGGGCGAGGATAAGCATGTCCGCAAGCGGCACCCCAGCCAGGGTATGATCCGTGGACTGGGCAAACCGTTTCATGTTTTGAGTGATTCGGTCTGCCCGTTTGACCTGAGTGCAAATCGCCCTGCTCACCCCAAGGAGGCGCTGGGGGTCGAGGGGAATTCCCCGCTGGGCCAGCAGGGAAAAATCTTCGAGCAGTCCCGCATTCTCGTTGATGATGGCGAGGACGTTCTTGATTTCATGCGAGATGGAGGCAGACATCGTGCCAAAAAAGTGAAATCCTTCCTCACCGAGAATATCCCATGCCAAGCTCATACTGCTCCTTTTTCAGTTGCCGAGGATCTCATGAATTTTCTTGATGACATCCTCGATATTTACCGGTTTGAGGAGATAATATTTGGCCCCCGCCTCGGCGGACCCGGCCTTGAAATCCGTCTCCGATCCATGGCCGGTTATGAAGATGTATTTCATTCCCGGTCGCATTTTCTGCATGAGTTTTTTGAGTTCAAGCCCGGTATGCTTAGGCATCTTCATATCGAGTATCACAACATCATAGGCCTTAGCTTGAATTTTTTTCAGGGCTTCCTCACATTCTGTCGACCAATCGGCGTCGATTCCGCGGATGGACAAGCGTTCCGCTACGGTGGAAACCAATTCCAGTTCGTTATCAACAAGAAGCACTCGCATTCTTTTTCTCCTTTTTCTCGAGGGTCAGGGGCAAGGTGATAGTGAATCTGGCGCCCCGGCCCAAAGCGCTCTCCACGCTAATTTTACCACCCAGTTCCAGGACGAGACCGTAGGTTATGGAAAGACCTAGTCCAGTTCCGCCTTTCTTCTTTTTTGTTGAAAAAAACGGTTCGAAAATAAGCTCGCTATCCGCCTGCGGAATGCCGTGGCCATTATCCGTCACCGTGATTGTCACCGTCCCGGGATTGATGCATTGGGCCAGAATATCGAGCTTGCCGCCGTCACTCATTGCGGCAAAGGCATTATTGACCAGATTGAGAAGGCCGGGAGAAAACATGAGGATCTGAAATTGTG